>JAIRTK010000053.1 GCA_031254955.1 Opitutaceae bacterium | reverse complement strand
CGGCGAGTTTGGCGGCGTAGGCGACGGCGTGCGCGCTCTCCAGCGCGGGGATGATGCCCTCCAGGCGCGAGAGCTGGAAAAAGGCGCGGATGGCCTCCTCGTCCGTCGCGGTGCCGACGGTGGTGCGCCCGAGGTCGTGCCAGTAGGCGTGTTCGGGGCCGACGGAGGGGTAGTCCAGCCCGCTCGCCACCGAATAGACCGGCGCGGGGGCGCCGGCGGCGTCCTTCAACATATAGGAGTTGAACCCGTGCATCACGCCTTCGCTGCCGTGGCTGATCGAGGCCGCGTGCTCGCCGAGTTTCGCGCCGCGCCCGAGCGGCTCGACGCCGTGGAGTTCGACCGGGTCGTCGAGGAAGCCGCTGAAAATGCCCGCCGCGTTGCTGCCGCCGCCCACGCACGCGACCACGTTGTCGGGCAGCGCGCCGGTCATCTCCAAAAACTGCTCGCGCGCCTCAATGCCGACGACGCGCTGAAATTCGCGCACCATAAACGGAAACGGATGCGGCCCCACGACGCTGCCGATGCAGTAAATCGAGTTCACCGGGTCGGCGAGGTAGGCCTCGAACGCCGAGTCCACCGCCTCCTTTAACGTCTTCAACCCGCGCGAGACGCTGACGACTTTCGCGCCGAGAATTTTCATCCGCACCACGTTCGGGTGCTCCTTGGCGATGTCCACCTCGCCCATGTGAATCTCGACCGGGATGCCGAAGTAGGCGCCGGCGGTGGCGAGCGCCACGCCGTGCTGGCCCGCGCCGGTCTCGGCGATGAGTTTTTTCTTGCCAAGGTATTTCGCGAGCAACGCCTCGCCCATGCAGTGGTTGAGCTTGTGCGCGCCGGAGTGGTTCAGGTCCTCGCGTTTCAGGTAAATGCGCGCGCCGTCGAGTTTGTTGCTCAGGTTGTTGCAATAATAGACCGGCGTCGGGCGGCCTTGGAAATGCTTCCGGATGCTGCGCAACTCGCGGATGAAATCGTGGCTGCGGCAGATGCGTTGGTAGGCGCGGGCGATCTCGTCCATCTGCTGCTGGAGTTCCGGCGGGATGAAGGAGCCGCCGAACTTGCCGAAAAAGCCGCGTTCGTCGGGGACTTGATGATGAAGGGGAAGCGAGGATTTTGTATTCATGGGAGGAGGATGCTACTCCTAGGCGGGGCGGGCGCGGACAGCGAGCATGAAAAGCGGGGTGCCCCGCCGCCTCTAAAATGAATCGTGAAGGCTTCCGGCCTCTTTGGTTTTTCAACCGCCAAAACCGCGAAATGACGCCAACCAAGCGTTTTTTTTGGCGCCTTTTGGCACTTTTTCGCGGTTGAAAATGAATTTTCAGAAATCCCCTCCAGCTTAATTAATTCTACTTTGTTAACCAAGGTTCACGCGAGACAGCGCGATTCGCCGGGCACGGACGGTTCGGGTGCCACAAGCGGTTCGGGTGCCACAAGCGGTTCGGGTGGCACAAGCGGTTCGGGTGCCGGGCCGAGCAGCACGAGCGTCTCGCCCATGCCACGCAACCCCGCCAGCCGTCCGCTTAACCTCAGTTAACAAACCTCTATTAACCGACCTCCATTCACCAACCTCTATTAACCAATCTCTATTCACCGCCCTCTATTAACCAACCCTCCGCTAACAAAACAGAGCCAAACTTAAACTGGCGGCGCAGCCGCCCTTCCCCATGCTTCAACCCCCGTGCAATCCCATCCGACGCAACCGCCAGCACCGCACGACCAGAGCGCCCGCGACCAAGACGCCGCGGACGCCCTCCAGCCGCTCGACCCGGAGCTTCACGACGACCTCCGCGCCCTCCGCACGCTTCACCGCCTCGCCACCATCGCGCGCGACGAAACCGCCCCCCACCGCGACACGCTCAACGCGCTGCTCGCCGAAATCGTCGCCGCGCTCGGCGCCGCCGCCGGCGCCATCTCGCTGCTCAACCCCGACTCCGGCCGCCTCGAAATCGAAGCGCACACAGGGCAACCCGGCGACGCCCGCGACCATTCCCTGCGCCCCGGCCACGGCATCGCCGGCTGGGTCGCGCTCCACGCCCGCGCGCGACTCGTCCCCGATGTCGCCGCCGAGCCGCGCCACATCCGCACCCGCCCCGCCTCGCGCTGCGTCATGGCCGCGCCCATGGAACAAAACGGCCAAGTGCTCGGCGTCATCCAACTCGACCACGACCACCCCGCCGCCTTCGGTGAACGCGACCTGCGACTGCTCGTCCACTACACCCGCGAAGCCACGGCCTGCGTCACGCGCCTCTGGCAACTCCGCCAGCTCCGGGAAAAATCCCGCCAACTCGAAACCCTCATCACCATCGGCCAGACCCTCGTCGCCAAACTTGAGGAACGGGAACTCTTCGAAACCGTCACCCGCGACACCCGCGAAATCATGCCCGGCCACCCCGGATGCGCGCTCTACCTGCACGAACCCGCGCGCCACGCCATCCGCCCCGTCTCCTTCAACCCACCCGCGCCCACCGCGCCCACCGCGCCCACCGCCGCCGACCTCCCGCGCGACACCGACCTCCCTCCCACCGCGCCCGCGCCCACCGACGACGACCTCCCGCCCGGCGCACCCGCGCCCGCGCACGCCGGCCTCCCGCTCGACACCAGCCTCCCGCTCGACTCCTGCCTCGTCGCCTCCGCCATCCACACACGCCGCCAAGTCGAATTCACCGACATGCGCGGCCCCGACTTTCTCGACCTGCTCGACCTCCCGCGCCCCCCCCCGCCGCGCTCGCTGCTGGCCGCGCCGCTCATCTTTGAAGACGAAATCCTGGGCGTGCTCGCCGTCTTCACCGACCACGCGCACCGCTTCACCAACGACGAAAAACGCCTCCTCGCCGCCATCGCCAGCCTCGCCGCCGTCGCCCTGCAAAACGCGCGCCTCTACGCCCGCGTCTTCCAAAGCGAAGCCCTCCTGCGCAAAAACGAACAACTCACCACCCTCGGCCTGCTCGCCGCCGAGATCGCCCACGAAATCCGCAACCCGCTCACCGTCCTCAAACTCCTCCACGGCGCGCTCGGCCTCGACTTCCCCGCCGCCGACCCGCGCCGCACCGACCTGCGCGTCATCGGCGAAAAACTCGACCAACTCGAAGCCATCGTCACCCGCGTGCTCCACTTCGCGAAAGCCCCGGCCAGCCTCCATTCCCGCTGGCCGCTGGCCGACATCATCGACGACACCATCGTCCTCATCCGCCTGAAACTCGCCCAAGCGAAAATCCGCCTCCACTACGAACCGCCGCCGCGCACCCTCAACGTCAACGCCCACAAAGGCCAGCTCCAGCAAGTCCTCCTCAACGTCCTCCTCAACGCCATGCAAGCCATGCCCAAAGGCGGCCGCATCACGCTCACGCACCACCTCCCCCCCCTCACCCCCGCCGAAACCCCCACCCCCGCCGATACCACCGATACCACCCCCACCGATACCACCCCTGCCGATACCACCCCTGCCGATACCGCTCCTGCCGATACCGCCCCTGCCGATACCGCCGATACCGCTCCCGCCACCCCCGCCAATACCGCCCCCGTCGCCGCCAATATCGCCCCCGTCGCCGCTGCGGCGCGCCCGCGCCTGGTGCACATCGACATCACCGACACCGGCGGCGGCATCCCGGAAAACGTGCGTGACCACCTCTTCACCTCGTTCCTCTCTGGCCGACCCGACGGCACCGGCCTCGGCCTCTCCATCGCCCGCCGCATCCTCGCCAGCCACCACGGCAACATCACGCTCGAAAGCAGTTCCCCCGCCGGCACCACACTCCGCATCACGCTACCCGTGGCGTGAAAAAAACCGAAATCCCCAAAAAAACAAAGGCGCCCACGAAAACGCGCCAGCGACTGGGAGCGCCGGCATCCTGCCGGCAGACGATGCGCAGCATCGCCCTCTGCCCCCGCCCCGCCCGTAAGCCTGCGTAGCATGGGGAGGTAACAGGAAGTGATGTCAGGAATGGGAGAAAGTCACTCGAAGTGATGTCACCGCCCGGAATCTTTCCGCTTTCCTCTTTATCTTTCTTCTTTCTCCCTGCTCGCGCCTGACGAAAGAGTTCCGAGCGAAGCGAGAAGCCTGACAGCCGCCACGGCATTTTTCGGCAAACGGCAGCAGTCTCGGCGAGGCAGCCCTGCCCTGAAGACGAAATTTTGTTGGGAAAGGGGCCAATCTTCTTGAATGCGCTTCATGGCGAAAATCGGGGGGGCCGGGCATGTCTCTTGAGGTCGTTTCAAAGCAGGCCTTCGATGGGGAAGATGCGCAGGATTCTGGCGCAGGCGCGGCGCCAGAGGCTGGCGCGCGGCTCGACGCAGGTCTTGATTTCCTGTCCGTCGCTTTCGCCTGTCCAGCAAAGCGGGCGCCTTCCTTGGCCGTTCGGGGGGAGGAGCCGCGGGCGGAAGCTGCTGTCCGGCTCGCTGGCTTCCTTGAAAAATTGCGCGACGGCGGTGGCGAGGGAGGGGCAGTCAACGAGCACGCCGATTTCGGTGTTGAGGAGCGCGGCGCGGGGATCGACGTTCATCGAGCCGATGAGGGTCACGCGGCGGTCGATCACGATGGCTTTCGCATGGAGGCTGATGCCGCGCGAGCGTTGGCCGCGGAAGAGGAGTTTGGGGCGGGCGGCGGGGATGGGGCGCAGTTCGTAGAGTTCGACGCCGGCTTCAAGCAGGCGGCGGCGGTAGCGGGCGTAGCCGGTGTGGACGATGAGGTTGTCGGTCGAGGCGAGCGAGTTGGTGAGGACTTTCACCTCGGCTCCGCGTCGTTCGATGCCGGCGAGGAGGGCGACGCCTTGTTTGCGCGGGACAAAGTAGGGGGTGATGATGATGAGTTCGTTCGTGGTTTCGGGGAGCATTTCGTCGAGGATTTCGCCGAGGCGGGGGCCTTTTTTGGGGGCGAAGGGGTTGGCTTTGAGCGGGTCGTCGGCGATGAGTTGCGCGGCGCCCCAGTGCCAGCGGGGTTGCACGGCGGTGGGGGTGGGGCGGGGTTGGCGGGGGGTGAGCGGTCCGTCGCCGAGCAGGGCGTCGATGTCGGCGGCGGAACTGAGGGCGAACGAGCCGGCTTCGATCGCGGCGCGGCGGCGGGCGATGGTGTCGGGTTTGGGCGGGCGGGAGTGAAAGGCGGTGACGGGGTAGGCGTAGTCGCTGTTCCAGAAGGTGTCGAAGGTTTCGGAGATGGGCGCGACGACGGGGCCGATGGTGATGACATCGAGGTCGCGGTAGTTCATGTCTTGGCGCGCGTCGAAGTATTCGTCGCCGATGTTGCGGCCGCCGATGATGGCGATTTGGTTGTCGATGATGAAGGATTTGTTGTGCATGCGCCGGTTGAGGCGGCGTCCGTCGATGAAGAATTGCGTGGCGAGGGAGACGGTGCTGCTGTTGCGGTTTTTGAAGGGGTTGAAAATGCGGACTTCGAGGTTGGGGTGGGCGTCGAGGGCGAGGAGGTCCCGGTCGCGTCCGATGGCGCCGGTGCCGTCGATGAGCACGCGCACGCGCACGCCGCGGTCGGCGGCGGCGAGGAGGCGCGAGGCGACGAGGTTGCCGGTGGCGTCGTCGTGGAAGCTGAAATACTGGACGTCGATCGCGCGGGTGGCGGTGTCGGCGAGGGTGATGCGGGCGGCGAGCGCGTCGGCGCTGAGCGCGAGCAGGCGGAAGCCGGATTCGTCGGCGGGGTGGTCGGCGGTTTTTTCCTGGATGCGAAGCGCGGCGGGAGTGCCGGCGGGCGGGGGGAGGGCGTGGGAGACTGGTTTGTGATAGTGGTCGCGGACGCTGGAGCAGCCGGCGGCGAGGAGGAGGCCTCCGGCAAGGAGGAGGATTCCCATGATGCGCATGATGGGAAGGCCCGCCAGCATCCGCCGTCCGTCTTTTAGATGCGCCTGCATTGTATTCGGCTCTCTTCGTTATTATTTCAGCGAAGTTTTCGCGGTTGGTTTTTCCGGGGTTTGGGAAGCGGGGTGATTTTTTCGGCCTCGATGGCTATGCGCCGCAGGGACGATTTTTCCTCGGGGTTTAATATATAGTGTTCTCCGGCGCTTTGGTAGGGAAGGCCGGTTTCGAGATTCTCATGCTCCAGAAACGGATGTTTTTTTATAAAGACGGTGTTGTCACAAACCAAAAGCACGGGTTTGCCGCCGAGGTAGATCATATACTCGCCAAACATTTTCCTGCGGGTGGCGTCCAGCCCGGCAAGGTTTTCGATCACATATTCCATGTAATCAGGATCAGTGGCCATTTTTATATAATCAGGGGGTGCGCGGGTGGACAATGTGTGCCGAAAGACACTGATGTTACTCCAGTTTTATCAATTCGGCGGCGGGCGGGAGGTCCTTGATGATTTGCGATGGCTCGGGGCCGACGCCGAGGTAGCGGAAATTGGGGAGTTTGTCGTCGGGGGGGGGCGGTTCGCCGTGCCAGGCGGTGGCGAGGATGCCGCGCAGCATGGCGGCGGTGTAGCGGCGGGCGTTGCGCGGGAGGTCGGCGAAGCGGCGGATGCGCGAGAGGTCCTCCGTCCAGCCGGGGTGTTTTTCATAGACGGGGCGCAGGGCGCGGCGGATGGCGTCGTTGCGGGGCACGTGGTGGTGGCGTCGGCCTGATGCGTCTTCGTAGGCGGTGCAGATGAGGAGGTCGCCGCGCCAGTCGCCGGCGTGGGTGAGCGCGTCGATTTTGTTGATCATGAGGTCTTGGTAGCCGCCGTAGCGCAGGGCGTCGCCTTTTTCCACGGCGTCGAACCAGCCGACCATGCGCTGGCGTCCGGTGCTGGTGCCGAATTCGAGTTTTTTCAGGAGGATGCCGAGCGGGTGCGCGTCGTCCATGCGGGTGATGAAGGTGTGGGTGCCGACTTTGGTGTCGTAGGCCTTGGCGACGCCGAAGGTGTGGATGCGCTGGACGGGGACGCCGGCGCTTTCAAAAAATTCCGGCGTGAAGGTGTGCGAGGCGGTGACGTTGGGGGTGAAGCCGTGGCGTTTGTCGAGCCAGTAGGACTGGCCGAATTCGCCGATGACGGTGTGGCCGGCGCGCAGTTCGCGGAGGACGAGTTCGCGGACTTCGCCGATTTGCGGGGCCAGTCCGCGGCCCGCTTTCCAATACGTCTCGGCGAGTGTGTCGAGGTCGAGGGTGTAGGGTGCGGGGCCTTTGAAGCGGGTGAAGTCGAATTCGTTTTTGTCAAAGATGCCGAGGTCGATGGCTTCGGCGTTGGCGCGGAGTTCGGCGGCGGTGAGTTTTTCAAAAAACGAGTCCCACGTGGCGGCGTTGACTTGGCAGACGTGCCGGATGAGGCGGCAGGCGCGGTCGGCGCGCTGGGCGAGTTTTTTGCGAAATTCGGCGGGCGGGGCGAGGAAGTCGGCGAAGTGGATTTGCCACTGGCCGGTCTCGTCGGAAAAGGCGGGCGTGATGCCGCGTCCGGTCGAGCCGCGCGGTTCTTCGTGGAGGATGTTTACGCGGTAATCTTCCCAGGCGAGGTCGAGCAGGCGGTGGGTGAGGTCGGAGACGAGGGTGCGTTCGTCGATGAGGAGGCGGACGCGCACGGCGTGGCCTTTGTTTTCCAGCGGGAGCGCCTCCCACCAGATTTTGCGCGGGTCGGCGACGACTCCGCCGCCGATGGCGAGGTGCGCGACGCCTGCGTCGGCGACGCCGGCGGGCAGGAGGTTGAGTTTGATGCCGGCGGCGGTGTGGCCGGAGTTGGCGCCGCCGTTGACTTTGAGGACGACGGAGACGGGCGCGCCGGTGTCGCGCAGCTCGGCGGCGATTTCCGGGATGAGGCGGCCCTTGCCTTCGTCACCGAAGGAGATGCCGACATCAGCGATCAGTTGGCTGGAGAAAGGGAGGAGTGACATGGTTTTTGAAAAACGCGCAACCGGAGCCACAAACCCCCGTTGCAGGGAAGCAGAAAGAGCAGGGCGGGGAAGGGGGCAATCTTAAAAGCGGCGGCAGGCCGGGCCGGGGCGCAACCCAAAGGGATTCGCCGCCGGATTTTTTCCACTTTTTTTCCTCTTTCTGCCGTCTTCTTTCTTCTTTCCTCTTTCTTCTTTCCTCTTTCCTTCCACTTGTTTCCGACGAAAGGGTTTCGGGCGAAGAGAGAAGGTGCCGGACGAAGCGAAAGGGTTCCGGGTGAAGCGAGAAGCCTTCTTCTAAGAAACTACATCCGAAGCCGGTAGAGGAATGAGGGCGAAGCCGAGGTCGCGAGCGTGTTTGCGAAGGCTGTCTTCACGGCGTTTTTGGCAGGCGGTTTCGTTGCGTGCAAAGGAGGAGACGTCGCAGGGTTGTCCGGATTTAAGCAGGTGGAAGATAATGCGGGCGAGTTTATGGGCGGAGGCGGTGATAGCCTTGGGGGCGCCCGGTCGAGTCCGCATGCGCCGGAAGTAGTCGCCGAGGTGGGAGTGGCTCTTGCCTGCGCTGTAGGCGGCCATGCGCAAGGCATAGGCCGAGCGGCTTTTCACGCTGCGGGTGTGCGCGGAAAGCACCTTGCCCCCGGAGATGCGCTGATCGGGACACAGACCCAGCCACGAGGCAAACTGTTTGGACGAAGGAAACTTGGAGAGATTTCCGCCGACCTCGGAGAAGAGCGTGTGCACGTTGATCGTGCTCAGGCCCGGCAGTCCCGTCAGGTCCACTCCAAGGATGCGGTGCAAGTGGGTGCGCATGGGACGTCCCTTAAAAAGGGCTTCAGTCGGTCTCCTTGTTTTTAACCCGTCCCATCCAGTCCTCTGACATCAGTCAACAAGTCTCGGATTGCCCCCTTTTGGCTGTCCGGAAAAATGATTTTGACGAGATGGATCGCCGCATCCCAAAAAGCCAAATTCAAAAACCAAATTTTAAGGCTCCCGGTATTGACAATCAAAATGATAAGACAAATATCCCTGCCATGTTCCCCCTTCCACAACCCAAGGCCAATTTGGCCTAATAACACTGTTAGGCAAGTGAAAACCATTCCAGCAAGTATCATAGCAGTATGTTCGTTACTTCTTGGCGGCTGCTTTAGTGCCGCCGTCCGTTACGGAGAAGGGTGGAATGGCGACACAACACCGACTGGTCACAAGGTGGCAGCTGGTGTTGCAGATGCGGCTACATTGCCTCTTCAGGCACCATTTCTAATTACAGCTGGTGCAAACGCGGGCAGTCGTTCACATGCGACCAAACTAAAAAATAAGAAACTAGGGTGTGTCTTCAAAATCCCCGACGGAGCCAATCCAATATGGCAGCGATGGTTACAAATCCCAAGTAGGTTTCCGCCAGTTTGTCATACCGGGTGGCGACCCGGCGGTAGATTTTGA
>JAIRTK010000033.1 GCA_031254955.1 Opitutaceae bacterium | reverse complement strand
GCCGCTGGCGAAGAGGAGTTTGATGTCGCCGGCGTCGGGGATGCCGTCGGGCACGGCGGGGACGGAGATTTGGGTGTCCGAGTCCACGGTGAAATTGCCCGCGCCGGTGGTGATGGTGTCGAAGAGCACGTCGGTGACGAGAGGAGCGCCGCCGGCGGCGGTGAAGTTGCTCCCGGAAATGACCACCCTGCCGCCGACCTCAATCGCCGGCGGCGCGAAGCCGGTGATGACGGGCAGCGGCGGCTTGATTTCGTTATACACCTCGGCGACTTGCGCGGCGTCGAGGGCGGTGGTGTAGATGCGGAGGTCGGCGAATTTGCCTTTGAAGGCGCCGGAGTTGCCGTTGAAGCGGCCAAGGGAGTTGGCGAGCGTGGAGGGCGGTCCCATCGTTTTCGCGCCGGTGACAAGCGGGGAGACGACGGGGGCGGCGGTCTCGGTGCCGGCATACCATTGAGCGTCGGCGCCCGACCAGGAGACGGCGAAAAACTGCCACTGTCCGACGGGCGCGGCGAAGGCGTTGGCGGCGCTGTTGTAGGGGATGTTGGTGTTGGCGCTGTCATACACCTGAAGGGTCATGCGCTGCGCCGCCGAGAAATAGAGCCGCCATGCGGAGTCGCGCATGATGTAGGAGCCATTCACCAGCGCCTCGTCGGCGCAGACCCAGCCGGTGACGGTCATCGCGGCGCAATTCGAGAGGGCGGTCTGGACGGAGTTGAAAACGACAGGCGGTGCGGTGCCGTTCATCGCCGAACTGAGGCCGAGGTCGAGCGCGCGCCCGCTGGCGAACGGCCCGCTGCCCTCGGCGCCGGAGACGGCGTAAATCTCAGCCGAGGCGGTTTGGATTTTAAGGTTGAAGTCCCCCGTCACCCCGGTCGTGCCGACGCCGGTGCCGGAGTTGACGGTGAACGTGTTGGTCGGGATCGAACCGGAGACGAGATCGGAAAACGTGTAATGGACGAACGGCTCCGGCAGCGCGGCGCGGGACGCGGGCGCGGCGGCGAAGAGCAGCGCCGGGAGGGCGAACAGGAGGCGGGGCCACGGTGTTGTCTTCATGAGCAATGACGATGGCCTGGGTTGAAGGTTGATAAACCGGGGGGGGATAAGATTCATGATATTAACGAGTTGAGAATCTATTTTTATATTTCATGGGAGGAGTGGACGTTTCTGGACAGAAAAAGGGCGGGGATGTTTGGAATGAGGATAAGTGAGGATAAGCAAAGGCGCGGAGGGTAGTGCGTGAGGAGTGGGTGACGAATTTCTTTCCAAGAAAACACGTGCGCCGGGAAAGTCAGGGGATTCGTTTTGCAATCGTTGCAAAAAGAGAGGGAACGGCGGTTCGCGGCACAGCTCGGGATGGATGATATTCGAGTCCGGGTGCGATTCAAACCGCGGTCGCTGATATTATTCACTGATGTTACGCGGCGGGTCTCTTATGGAGTGCGGCGACCTGTCGCCGCTTTGGACGGGCCGACCTGTCGGCCCGCCCCGTTTTCCCTTGGGCTATCCTTGGGCGGCGGGGCGGCGCGACAGGTCGCGCCGTCAAAAGCGGCGAGAGCTCGCCGCACTCCATAACAAGCTCCGCCACCGGGCGTGGATGAGGGGCCGCGTAGCAGCAGTTTGTCATTCGTCATTCGTAATTCCCTGTTCATGGTCAGCCTTTCAATGCGTTCGCGTCCTGGAGTCGGACGCTGCGGCGGTGCCGGTGGATGGCGATGATGAGCGCGAGGCCGACGGCGGCTTCGGCGGCGGCCACGGCAATGGAGAAAATCGCGAAGAGCACGCCGGTCGAGGCCGCCGCGCCTTGCGAGCGGCTCGCGAAAGCGATGAAGTTGATGTTGGCGGCGTTGAGCATAAGCTCGACGCCGAGGAGCACGAGGATGGTGTTGCTGCGGGCGAGCGCGGTGACGAGGCCCAGGCAGAAAAGCGCGCTCGAAAAGAGCAGGCCAAGGTGCAGCGGATCGAGGTGCAGCGGACTGAGAGAGGCGAAAAGGCTCATGGGTGGATTTTGGGAAAATGGGTCTGGCGGGGCATGTCCGGTTGGGAGGATTCTTCGAGGCTTCCGTCGGGCGTGTGATGGGAGGAGGGGGAGGCTTGGTGGGTGCAGCGTTTTCGCGGAGGCCTCGGAGAGGCCTCCCTACCGGGGGGCTTGTGGCGTGACATGGGCGGAGGAGGCATCATGACGCGGCCTCCCCGGAGTGGTCCGCCTCGCGGCGGTCGATGGATGCGATGACGATGGCGCCGATGAGCGCGACGGTGAGGAGAATCCCGATGACAAGGAGCGCGGCGGCGTGGGCTGGCTCCATGAGCGCGAGGCCGATTTCGCGGACGTTGATGGCGGGCGCGGCGGCGACGGCGGGCGGGCGGGCGGCGGCGGGGAGGTCGAGGGGCGAGGTGAGGATGGCGCCGGCAAGCGCGACAAAGCAGGCTCCGCCCGCGACGAGCGCGGCGGCGGCGCGCTGGAAGGCGTCGGGCGCTGGGGCGGTGTCGCCGGGGCCGAGGCGCGTGAGCAGCACGGCGAAGAGCACGATCATCGAGACCGCGCCGACGTAAACGAGGATTTGCGCGAAGGCGACGAACTCGGCGCCGGCCCAGAGGTAGTAGGCGGCGATGCCCGCCCAGCCGGCGACGAGGAGGAGCGCGCTGTGGATGATGTTGCGCCGCGTAATGGCCGCGGCGGACGCGCCGAGGGTGACGAGCGCGATGGCCAGAAACGAGAGGAGGGAGAGGTCGGGCATGGGAGGAAATTAATTAATCAAGAATTAAGAATGGGGAGGCGGGTGCCGTCGTGCCGGGTTTGCGGCGGGATTGTTTTCATGATTTTTAATTATTAATTATTAATTCTTAAGGGAGTATCTGGAAATTCGGTTTTTAACCGCGAAAGGGAGCGAAAGGGCGCGAAATATAAATCGAGAGAAATGCATGGTTTGTTGGAAAAGAATATTTTTAGGGACTTAGCGGGGTTTCGCGGACGGCTTGGTGTTTAATTTTTAGATGTTCCTTTGATTATTAATTTTATTGCGCGTAGCGGTAGTCGCGGGGGCCGAGGCCGGCGCCGAGGCTGCGTCCGAGGAGCACGTAGGGGATGAGGATGAGCGCGAGGCCGGCCAGCCAGCGGACGGCCAGCAGGACGGGGCCGTCCCACGACGCGGTGAGCATCCAGAAGGCGGCCACGCCGAGGTTGACGAGGCCGAGCGGGACGAGGAGTTTCCACGCGAGGCGGGTGAGCTGGTCGATGCGCAGGCGCAGGAGCGTGGCGCGTATCCAGATGAAGAAGAGGATGAACGCGACGAGTTTGAGGCCGAACCAGAGGTAGGACGGGATGAACTGGAGAAAGGCGCACGGGGCCTGCCAGCCGCCGAGGAAGAGCGTCACGCCCAGCCCGCACAGGCCGATGATGCCGAAATACTCGCCCATGAAGAAGAGCGCGTATTTGAATCCCGAATACTCGGTGAGGTGCCCGGCGATGATTTCGCTTTCGCCCTCGGGGAGGTCGAAGGGGCAGCGGTTGGTCTCGGCCAGCGCGGCGATGACGAAGATGACAAATCCGGCGAGGCCCCAGGGCGTGAGCACGTTCCAGTGCGGGATGAGTCCGCCGAGCGACCAGCCGCCTTGGGCGGTGACGATGGCGGAGGTGCCGAGGGTGCCGGCGGCGAGGACGACGGGGACGACGACGAGGAGGAGCGGAAGCTCGAAGGAGATGAGTTGCGCGAGGGCGCGCATGGCGGAGAGGAGCGAGTATTTGTTCCGGCCCGACCAGCCGGCCATGAAGATGACGAGTTCGGAGGCGGCGCCGGCGGCGAAGAAGTAGAGCACGCCGGCGTCGAGGTCGAGCGGCGTCAGGTGGCGGCCATAGGGGATGACGGCGAAGCCGAGCAGCGTGAAGAAGACCGCGCCGGCGGGGGCGAGGAAGTGCAGGATTTTGTCGGCGGCGGCGGGCACGATGTCCTCCTTGGTGAGGGCCTTGACCGCGTCGGCGAAGGGCTGGAAGAAGCCGAAGGCGCGGATGCCGAGGATGCGGACGCGGTTGGGGCCGGGCCGGTTTTGAAAGCGCCCGAGGAGCTTGCGTTCGGTGACGGTGGTGAAGGCGAAGAGCAGGCCGAAGACGGCGAGGATGAGGGCGATGGCGACGAGGGCGGAGACAAGCCAGCGCAGCCAGGCGTATTGGGCGGGGATGAGGTCGAGAAGCGCGGCGTATTTTTCAGCGGGCCAGCTGTCTAAAAATGATTCGTGGGCGGTCATGCGGTTGGAGAGGTGGAAATTGATGAAATTTGAAACTTTGTCTTGATTTGTTCAAAAAGTGGATGCTGTTGCCGGCAGAGTCGGTTATGTTGAGTCCTGCCCGGACTCATCTCGCAGCCTTCCAAGCTGACCCCGGCTCTTTTTTTGTGCGCTGATGGCGGATATCATAGGTGGCGGATTGTGTCATGTATTGGAGGCGGCAGGTGCCATGTTGGGTTGTGGATGGCGGGATGGGCGCATGTAGGGGCTTCGCTTGCGAAGCCCGTTGCGTGGTGGTGGTGGGGTGTTCGTGGAAACTTGGCCGGCGGTGGCGGTTTCGATTTCGGGAGCGCGGGGCGGGGTGGCGGCGGCGCGCGGGGCGGGGTTTGGTAATTGGGGGGCGGGTTTGACGACGGGCTTCGCAAGCGAAGCCCCTACATGCGAAGCGGCTGTATGCGGAGCGGCTGTATGCGAAGCCGCTACATGCGGAGCGGCTGTATGCGAAGCCGCTGTATGTAGAGTCACTCCATGCGAAGCGGCTGTATGAGTCCCTGCACGAGACCCTATATGCAGTTTGTCAAAGAAGGACAGGGGATAGCCGAGCCATTCGGGAGGCGGGGTGCCGTCGGGATTCAGGTGCTCGGAAAAGGCAAATGATTCGGGGGCGGGCATCCATGTGCCGGGCCATGTGCGAGTGCCGGGAATGAGCCGCGCGCGGTAGGGGTTTAGAAATATGTAGAGGCCGTAACGGTCATGATCTTCGTCGGGGCGGAGGAGGTGCTCCCAGAAATCGCGCTGAAATCGGGTTGATGTGTCGATGGCGCGGCGGATTTGGAATTTCCAGCGGGCAACACATCGGCCGACCGAGAGCCGTTCGCCGAGTGCGAACAGAATATGCAGGTGGTCGGGCATACAGGTGGCAATTTCGATGCTCCAGTCGCCCGCATCGTGGCCGGAGCGCAGGATGTCGAGCGCGTGTTGAGCGACATCACCTCCCAGCCAGGCACGACGGGCCGCCGTGACGAGCGTCACAAAATAGCGCGCGCCGGGCCGGCTTGTCCGGGCGAGTCGCAAGGCGTCGGTCTTTCGGACGGGAAATGTGACGTAGGCGGTCATGCGGCGTCGGGCGGTGAGGCAGCGGGCGGTGGGGCGTCGGGTGGTGCGGCGTTGGGCAGGGTGGCAGCAGGTGGTGCGGCGTTGGGCGCATGTAGGGGCTTCGCTTGCGAAGCCCGTTGCGGGGGGGGGGGGGAGTTGGTGGTAACCTGGCCGGCGGTGTCGGTTTCGATTTCGGGAGTGCGGGGCGGGGTGACGGCGGCGCGCGGGGCGGGGTTTGGTAATTGGGGGGCGGGTTTGACGACGGGCTTCGCAAGCGAAGCCCCTACATGCGAAACCCCTACATGCGAAGTTTCTACATGCGGAGTTCCTGTATGCGAAGCCCCCGCAGGAGAAGTTCCTGCACTGGCTTTTGTTGCGGCGGCGGCCTTGGCGCGCGCCTCGGCTTTGCGTTTGTCCTCGGCGCGGCGGGCGTCGATTTCGGCGGCGTCGGCGGGGTGGATTTGGTGGAAGTAGCTGTTGGGTTTCGCGAGCTGGTCGAGGTGGACGAGCAGGCCTTCGAAGCGGTCGGTGGCCGTGATTTCGTAGTGGTGGTCCATCTTGATGGAGTCGAAGGGGCAGGACTCGACGCAGAGCTGGCAGCCCATGCAGACGCTGTAGTCGATGTCGAAGATTTTGGGTTTCTTCTGGACGCGGCCTTTGGCGTCGCGCTCGGGGACGATGTAGATGCACTGCGGGGGGCATTCTTTTTCGCAGATGCGGCAGGCGACGCAGCGCAGGCCGGCGTTCGCGTCGTCGCCGTCGTAAACGAGGAAGGGGAAGCTGCGGAAGTTCTCCGGGAGCGTGTATCGTTTTTCCGGATACTCGATGGTGGGCAGGCGCCGGGGGTCGTGGTAGCTGCCGACGAGGTTTTTCGCGGTTATATAAAGTCCTTTGATGATGCCGGTGCCGAGCATGGTGGGTGAAATTAAAAATTAAAAATTAGGAATTAGAAAAAGGCAGAACGCTGCGCGGGCGGAAGCGGTGATGCTGGCGGGTGACGGGGGGGTTATAATTTGGGAGGGCATTAGTTTTTTCTAATTTCTAAATTCTACTTTCTAATTTTGTTCAGCGGTCCACTTCGCCGAGGACGATGTCCACGCTGCCGAGGGTGATGACGGCGTCGGCGACGGTCTGGCCGAGGCACATGTCTTCGAGGATGGTGAGGTTGATGAAGGAGGGCGGGCGGATGCGGTAGCGGTAGGGTTGCGGGCTGCCGTCGCTGATGAGGTAGAAGCCGAGTTCGCCTTTGGGGGCCTCGATGCGGCCGTAGGCTTCGCCGGGCTTGGGGCGGAGGCCGCGGGATTTGGCCTTGGGGTCGGTGGCGGGGCCGGCGGGGATGTCGCGGAGGGCTTGGCGGAGGATTTTGAGCGACTCGTGCATTTCGAGCATGCGCATCATGTAGCGGTCGTAGGTGTCGCCGTGGTCGCCGAGGGGGACGCGGAAGTCGAAGCGGTCGTAGATGGAGTAGCGTTCGACTTTGCGGATGTCGTAGTCCACGCCGGAGGCGCGGAGCATGGGGCCGGTGATGCCGGCGTTGATGGCGAGGTCGGGTTTGAGGATGCCGGCGCCTTGGGTGCGGGCGAGGAGGATTTCGTTGCCGGTGAGGAGGGCGTCCTGTTCGGCGAGGAATTTTGGGAAGTCGCCTTCAAGGTAGGTTTTCAGGCGGGCGAGCCAGTCGGGCGAGGGATCGACGCGGACGCCGCCGAAGCGCATGTAGTTGCACATCATGCGGGAGCCGGTGAGTTCCTCGACGAGGTCGAGCATGCGTTCGCGTTCGCGCAGGGAGTAGAGCAGGGGGGTGAAGGAGGTGCCGAGGTCGTTGAGGAGGAAGCCGACGAGGCAGCAGTGGTTGATGAGGCGGGCGAGTTCGCCGACGATGACGCGGACGTATTCGCCGCGTTCGGGGACGGTGAGGCTGGCGAGTTTTTCGACGGCGATGACGTAGGCCCAGTTGTTGGTGAGGGAGGCGAGGTAGTCGAGGCGGTCGGTGTAGGGGATGCTGGCGAGGTAGGAGATGTTTTCGGCCAGTTTTTCGTGGTTGCGGTGGAGGTAGCCGAAAACGGGCTGGAGTTTGACGATGATTTCGCCGTCGAGGACGACGTTCATGCGGAAGACGCCGTGGGTCGAGGGGTGGTGCGGCCCCATCGAGACTTCGAGGAGGTCGCCGTGGAAGTCGTCGTGGACGGCGCGGACGGTGGTGGCGTCGGGCGGGAATGTGCCGGGCGGAAATGTGCCGGGGGTGAGGGTGCCGGGAGTGAGGGTGTCGGGGGTCATTTGGCGGCCTCCGGGTTGGGCGTGGCGGCGGCGGCTGGCGCGGCGGCGGCGGCGGTGACTGGCGCAGCGGCAGTGTCGGCTGGTGCGGCGGTGGCGGGCGCGGCAGCAGCGGGCGAGGTAGCGGCGGGCGAGGTGGCGGCGGCGGGGTAGTGCGTTTTCGCGCGGGTCAGCACGTCGTCGTGCGGGGTGGGTTCCCATTCGTAGTCGTCGGGGGAAACGTAGTCTTTGCGCATGGGGTGGTCCTCGAATTCGTCCCACATGAGGATGCGGCGGAGATCGGGGTGGCCTTCGAAGCGGACGCCGAAGAGGTCGAAGATTTCGCGTTCCTGAAATTCGCAGGAGCGCCAGACCGGGGTGAGCGAGGGCACGGTCACGGAGTCGTCGCGGTTGGCGGTGCGGAGGCGGAGGACGACGGGCGCGGTGGTTTTGAGCGTCATGGAGTAGAGGTGGTAAACGACTTCGAGATGGCCGGGCTGGAGGCGTTTGGTTTTTTGCTCGGTGATTTTGGCCGGGCCGCCGGCGGGGTCGGGCGTGGTGATGTTCACGGTCTCGGTGACTTCCTTGTCGGGCCAGTCGATGCCGCTGACGTTGGAGCAGAAATCGAGGCGGAGCGCGGGGTCGTCGCGCAGGAAGCGGGCGATCTCGCGGGCTTGGGCATGGGCGAGAAGCAGGGAGTGTTGCGCGGCGGGGCCGGGGTTGGTGACGAGGGTGACGGCATCCGGGGCCGGGAAGGCCGCGACGAGCCGGTCGCGAAGTTGCTCAATGGTTTCCACGAGAAAGGGTTGTTCAGGGTTTGTCGGCGCGCGCCAACGGGGGGGCCGGACGCCAGATCGAATCGTTTTTAGGCGGGACGAGGTCGTGTCCGCCGTAGGCGGGGACGGGCCATTCGCAGGGGAGGTCGTTGCGCAGGTGGCGCGGGGCGCCGGGGCCGGTGAGGCGCTCGGCCTTGATTTTTTTCTGCACCTCCATCAACCCGTTGAGGAGCGCCTCGGGGCGCGGCGGGCAGCCGGGGACGTAAACGTCCACGGGGATGTAGCGGTCAACGCCTTTCAGCACGTTGTAGCCCTGCTTGAAGGGGCCGCCGGAAATCGAGCATGCGCCCATCGCGATGCAGTATTTCGGCTCGCCCATCTGGTTCCAGATGCGCACGACTTGCGGAGCCATTTTTTTGGTGACGGTGCCCGACACGATCATGAGGTCGGCCTGGCGCGGCGAGGCGCGGAAAATCTCGGCGCCGAAACGCGCGATGTCGAAGCGCGCCGCCGCCACCGCGATCATCTCGATGGCGCAGCAGGCGAGGCCGAACTGGAGCGGCCAGATGGAGTTGGCGCGGCCCCAGTTGTAGATTTCGTTGAAACTGGTCAGCAGGATGCCCTGCCGGCGAAACGACTCGCGCTCCTCGCGCGAGATTCCCCCCGGCAACGACGCCGGAGCGGGCGGGGCGGATTCGGCGGATGCGGGGGCCAGGCCGGAAGAGGTGCAGGTGCTCATAAGATAAAGGTTGCCAGTCGGTTACTTCCATTCGAGATGCCCGCGCCGCCACGCCCAGACGAGTCCCTCGGCCAGCAACAAAATGAACACCAGCATCGCCAGCAACGCGCCAGCCGGCAGGCCGGTAAACGCGACCGCGAAGGGCAGGAGAAACAGAACCTCCACGTCAAAAATCAGGAACAGGATGGCATAGAGGTAATAATGCGCCTTGAAGCGCACGCGCTGGATGTCGGTCGATTCGAGTCCGCACTCGTAAACGCTGTTTTTGACCGGATTGGGTTTCGGTGGCTGGAAGAGCCTGAACCATATCCGCGCAACCAAAAGCAAGGCAAAAGGAAACGCCGCCGCGATGGCCGCGAACAAGGCGAGAAAAGCATAAGGATGAGCGGAAGGCATAAGGACGAAATGGATATGAAGCCTCCCAGCTAACAAGCATACTCGATGCCCGGCAATGCGGAAGCAGTGCTGTTTATTGGTTAAAAGTGTTCATTTATTGACCCGTGAGGACAATTTATGAGCAGTCATCACGCAACCCCCTCCATCCAGCCTCATTTTCCCCTGCCACCCGGCACCTCGTGGTATCCCGTTTTTGTCAATAAGCAGCCCTTTTGGCTTCAATGAAAACTTCTGGCTGACGTTACGCGAGGTGACTGAACCAAGCCCTCCAAAGGACGATAGTGGTTTGCATTTTCAGCCCTCCCCGTGAAGGGGAGGAAGGGCGGCAGACTTGAGTGCTTATCGCCTAAAATGTGCCGGAAAGCGTCTGGGCGCGTGACCTCGCTTTGGGGCGCTTCCGCCGCGTGGCATCAGTTAATAAATTTTTTGACAACAATTAATCATGCGAACATTTACACCTGTTTTAACAATGCCTCTTGGGATGGCCCGCTGACTGGCGGCCCGACCGGGGATTGTTCCTCCAAAGCCACCAGCCCATGCCATCGACCATCACACACTTGAGCCGCCTGCTCCTGAGCGCGACCGTTGCGGCCCTCGGCCTCGCCGTCCCGGCCCAAGCCCAAGCCATCAACACCGCGCCGCTCTCCGGCATCGTCCGGGCCGAGGATGGCCGGCCCGTCGGCGGGGCACGGGTCAAAATCACCCACGAGCCGACCGCCACCGTGACGCACGCCGTGTCCGCGCCGGACGGCTCCTATGCCAGCCGCGGTTTGCGACCGGGCGGCCCCTACACCGTCCTCGCGGAAGCGTCCGGCTACCACGCGGTCGAACTCAAAGGCGTGCACCTCGCCGTGGAGTCCGGCGCCAGCGTGACCGTCGCCATGCGCCCTTCCGACATCGTTTATCTGGAAACCTTCTCCGTCGTCGCCGACGCCGCCAGCCCGCTCTTCGACCCCGCCGCGACCGACAAAGGCACTTATTTGAGCCGCCGCGACATTGAAAACACGATCACCGGCGACCGCTCCATCAACAGCCTCGCCGCCTCCGACCCGCGCATCATCTACAACCGCGACCCCTCCGCCAAATCCATTTCCGTCAACGCCCTCAACAACCGCTACAACTCCATCATGGTTGACGGCGTCAGCGCCTCCGACCCGTTCGGACTCAACGGCAACAACACCGCCGCCGAGCGCAACCCCATCCCCGTCGAGGCCATCGAAGCCGTCGCCATCAGCGCCTCGCCCTACGACGTGCGCAAAGGCAACGCCATCGGCGCCTTCCTCAACAGCATCACCAAGAGCGGCGGCAACGCCATCCACGGCTCGCTCTATTACACCTTCCGCAACCGCGACCTCGTCGGCGAACGCATCGACGGCGAGAAAAAGCCGCTCACCACCTTCAAGGAGCAAACCTTCGGCGCCAGCCTCGGCGGCCCGCTCATCCCCCGAAAACTGTTCTTCTTCGCCTCCTATGAAAAAGTGGACGCCGACCGCGACGCCTCAAACCCCGGCGCCTGGGCGGCCCCCGACACCATCCGGCAAATCAAGGAAGCCGCCGAAAACCTCGGCTTCAACCCCGGCGACGCCCGCTCGCCCGGAAAGACCATCAAGGACAAGGACAGCAACCTCTTTTTCAAAATTGACTGGCAAATCAACGCCGGCCACCGCCTCTCGGCCACCTACCGCGGCTCGGATTCCAGCCAGCCCCGGTTCCCCGGATTTGGCTCCGGCTCCGGCGTCAACAACTTCTCGTTCTCCAACACCTGGTATGAACTGACCAAGAAAAACGACTCCCTCGCGGCCCAGCTCGTCAGCCGGTGGACTGACAAATGGAACACCGAAATCGCCGTGTCGCGCAGCCACTACGCGCAAAAACCCGACCTCCGCGCCAGACAGCCCTGGCTGCAAATCCGCGATGTCCCGGTGCCCGGCTCGTCCAACACGGCCTATGTCACCCTGGGCGTGGACTACAGCTACCACGCCAACGAGCTTGAAGTGGAAAGCACCACGGCCGAAGTATACAACTCCTACCAGCTCGGCGCGACGCACACGCTGCACGCCGGCGTGCAATTCGAGACCAGCGATGTCTATAATGTTTATATGCAGCACGCCTACGGCAGCTATGAATTTGCGAATCTCGAACAATTCCTGTCCATCGCAGCCCCCGGCTCCGGCGTGAACGACGGTTCCATTAATTACTACAGATACAGATACCGCGCGGCCTTCCCCGGAGTGAATCCCGCCGCCGAGTTCACCGAAGGCAAGCTCGGCGTCTTTGTCCGCGACGTGTGGCGCATCCACCCCCGGTTCCAGGTGGACATGGGCCTGCGCCTCGACACCGCCCTCATCGGCGACGACGTGCCGTTCAACCAGGCATTTTATAACACCTTCCACGCGCGCAACGACTCCACCTACGACGGCAAAACCCTCGTCCAGCCCCGCGCCGGCTTCAACTGGCGGCCCAAGATAAACGACGGCAGACTCCGCACCCTCGTGCGCGGCGGCGCCGGCCTGTTCCACGGCGGAATGCCCCGCGTCTGGCTCTCCAACAGCTACGGCAACACCGGCATGAATTATACAAACTACGAAGCGGGCACCAACGTTTCCGGCTCGCCCCCGGCGCCCAAGATCTCCGCCGACCCGTATAATCAACTGGCGGGACAGGGCAGCCTCCCGTCCGTGCAGTCCGTCGCCTTTATGAACCCCGGCTTCCGGCTGCCCTCCCAGTGGAAAGGCAACATCGCCATCGAACGCGAAATCGGCCTCTGGGACATCAAAGCCACGATCGAATGGGAAAAATCCTGGGTCAAGGACGACGTTCATTTCAGAAATATAAATCTCAGGCAGACCGCCACCGCCTCCGATGGCCGCGCCTTATATGCCGGCACCTACAACGGCGGCGTGCCCGGCGGCGGCACCGCCCGCGTCTCCTCCGCGTTTGACACCCGCATCGCGGAACTCACCAACACCGGCAAGGGCGAGAGCGGCACGTTTATATTCATGCTTGAGCGCCCCCGCAAAAAAGACGGCTGGTCGTGGACCGCATCCTACACCTACACCGACCGGAAGGAAGTCGTCCAAGGCAACGCCTCGACACCCGGCTCGCTCTGGGGCAACAAAGTGGTGTTCAACCCCAACGACGAGGAACTCCACCGCGGCGACCTCGAAATCCGCCACAGCGTCAAGGTGCGAATCGAGAAGGAACTCGACCTGCTGCCCGTGGGCCGCACGACCGTGACGCTCCGCTACGAAGGCCGCGGCGGCCTGCCGTTCAGCATCGTGGCCCGCAACGATGTCAATATGGACGGCGTCTCGCAAAACGACCTTGTCTATATTCCATATCGCAACGGCGACCCGAAAGCCGTCTTCGACAATCAAGCCACCAAGGACACATTTTACAGGATTGTTGACCGCTACGGCCTGAAGGAAGGCACCGTCGTCCAGGCCAACAGCGCCACCTACCCCTCCGTCCACCTCTTCGACCTCGGCCTTTATCAGGATGTCAAGCTCCCCGGCTGGCGGCACAAGCTGAAGCTGGGCATCGATATATTAAACGTCGGCAACCTGCTCAACGACAAGTGGGGCGTGATCCACGGCAGCAGCCAGTTTTTTACGAAAAAACAGGCCGCCGCCAACATTGTGTATAACAGGGACACCGGCCAATACACCTACAGCAATGCCAACACCGACCTCGCCCGGGGCGCGTTTCCGCCGGAGCTGTCCTCCTACGTCGGCGAGCCTGCCGCCACCCGCTGGTCGATCCTGTTCAGCGTGAGGTATGAGTTTTGAGGCCGCGTAATTTTATCTGTTTGTTTTTATTGAACAGAAGGAAACAAAGGAAATGAAGAACACCATTTTTTTAATCGCGGAAGCGCGGAAGGACGGAAACACGGAAGCAGGCCAATTCCATTCCTCCTTTCAGCGCTTCCGCCCTTCCGTGCTTCCGCGATTAAAAAACAGGAACAATAATTTGAACACAAAAAACCAGTAGGGATGCCTCCCTGCCGTTTCCTTATGCTCAAATTATTGCCCCGGTTTTACTGTCCACAGATTACACAAATTAGCACAGATTATTTTTTAATCCGTTTTAATCCGTTTTAATCTATTTTAATCCGTTTTCAATCTGTGTCAATCTGTGTAATCTGTGGACACTTCAACCGCTCGTTTTAATATCATAACAGGCCTTGCAAACAGAACCCGCACATAACCATACCGGCGCCGTCTTTGCGACCACCCAATGGAGCGTCGTTTACGCCGCCGCGCAATCGCGGCAGCCCGGCGCGCGCGACGCCCTCGCGCAACTCTGCCGCCACTACTGGGCGCCGCTCTA
>JAIRTK010000021.1 GCA_031254955.1 Opitutaceae bacterium | reverse complement strand
GAATACTTTAGAGCCATGTAGGGGCTTCGCTTGCGAAGCCCGTTGCTGGAGCACGCCCTTTGCCGGAGCATGGCCGTTGTTGGTGCACGGCCTTTGCTAGTGCGGTTATCAAACCGGGCGTCGCAAGCGACGCCCCTACAAAAGAGTGATTTTCATTGGGAATGGGGATGAGCGGGCCCCCTCCTTTTGGAGGGGGTATGATTTCGCAGGGCCGGGCCTTGGGATCAGGCCGGGTTCGCCAAATTCGGTTAAACACAGGCGAACCCGGCTGCACAGGCGGAGCCTCAGCGGGCGAGCCAGCCGCCGTCAACGGCGAGGGTGTGGCCGTTGATGTAGTCGGAGGCGGGCGAGGCGAGGAAGACCACGGTGGTCATGAGGTCGTCCGGCGTGCCCCAGCGGCCAGCGGGGATGCGGTCGAGGATGGCTTGGTTGCGGGCCGGGTTTTCGCGGATGGGGCGGGTGTTCTCCGTGGCGATGTAGCCGGGGGCAATGGCGTTGGTGCAGATGCGGTGCGGCGCGAGTTCGTTGGCCATGAGCATGGTGAGGCTCTTGATGCCGCCTTTCGAGGCGGCGTAGCCGGGCACGAGGATGCCGCCTTGGAAGGAGAGCATCGAGGCGATGTTGATGATTTTGCCGCCGCGGCCTTGCGCGATCATTTGTTTCGCCACGGCTTGGCTGAGGAAGAAGGGGGTGGAGAGGTTGATGGCGATGACATCGTCCCAGTTTTTCGCGCTGTGCTCGGTGAAGGGTTCGCGGCGGATGATGCCGGCGTTGTTGACCAGAATGTCCACGCCGCCGAGTTGTTTGACGACTTCGGCGGTGATGCCGGGGGCGGCTTCCGCGCCTTTGGAGAGGTCGGCGGTGATGCTGTGGGTTTTGCGGCCGAGGGCGGCGATTTTCGCGGCGGTTTCGTCCATGGGAATCACGTCAACGAGGGCAACGTCCGCGCCGGCTTCGGCGAGCGCGAGGGCGTAGCCTTGGCCGATGCCGCGTCCGGCTCCGGTGACGATAGCGACTTTGCCGTCGAGTTTGAATTGATCGAGTAATGTGCTCATGTGTGTGTTTTTTGTGTGTGTTTTGTGCGGGTTGGGTGGATTGGGTGGATTGGTGGATTGATGGATTGGGCAGGAGAACGGTGGTTATGAAATCGTTTTCGTTTTCGTTTTCGTTCTCTTACTCGTTCTCGTTCTCAAAATGTCCTGATTAAGAGTAAGAAGAAGAAAAAGAGTAAGAATGAAAATAACTGAGGTTAGGCGGCGGCTCTGTCGTAGCGCAGACTTCCAAGTCTGCTTTGGGGCGGGCCTTTGGCCCGTCAGCAGGTTTGGAAACCTGCGCTACGATAGAGGTTGCGTGATTTTTTTAGCGCATGTCTTTGATGGCGACGGCGTCCATGTCTTCGAAGGTCTGGTTGTCGCCGCCCATGGCCCAGACGAAGCGGTAGCTGGCGGTGCCGACGCCGGAATGGATGGACCAGGCGGGCGAGAGCACGATGTCGCGGTCGTGGACGATGAGGTTGCGGGTGCGTTGCGGCTCGCCCATGAGGTGGACGACCATCTGGCCGGGTTGCACGTCGAAATAGAGGTAAACCTCGGTGCGGCGGCTGTGGGTGTGGGAGGGCATGGTGTTCCAGACGCTGCCGGCTTCGAGCGTGGTGCAGCCCATGACGAGCTGGCAGCTTTTGATGCCGTTCTGGTGGATGTAGCGGCGGATGACGCGGCGGTTGGCGTTGGCGGGGTCGCCGATGGGGTCGGTCTTGATGTCCTCGCCGCGCATGATGGCGGTGGGGTGTTTGGCGTGGGCGGGCGTGCTGACGCAGTAGAAGCGGGTGTCGCCGGAGAACACCACGTCGCGTTCGCCGAGGCCGATGTAGAGGCAGTCGAGGTGGCCGAGTTCGTGTTTCACGCCGCCGATGGTGACGGCGCCGGGGGTGGCGGTGAGGTTGAGGATGCCGATTTCGCGGCGTTCGAGGAAGTAGTCGGTGCCGGTGCTTTTGGGGTCGTTGGGGAGCGCGAGCGAGGCGGCGCCGGGCGAGACGCCGAGGACGAGCATGCGGTCGAGGTCGGTGTAGTGCGCGACGAGTTGGCCGGGCTGGAAAATGCCCTCGATGAGGTAGGTGTCACGGAGTTGTTCCGTGGTCATGCGGTTGGTGGTTTCCGGGCTGGCGGAATAGTGGAATTTCATGGCGTTGATGTGTGTGTTGTTTTCCGGGTTTTGGTTATTGGCGGGTTGAATGAAAAGGGAAGCGCGAAAAAAACGGCATGATGGCGCGGCGGGTCAGTTTTTCCTTTTTTTTGCGAATGGCGCGGGCGGGCGGAGGGGCGGCGTCATTTGGTGGGTGAAAGCGTCACGGCGAGCGGGTGGGCGAGGCGGTGGGCGAAGTCGGCGAGGTAGGCTTCCCAGGCGGCTTGCGTCGGGAAACGTCCGGTGCCGTCCTGGCTCCAGCAGGCGCCGATGTGGTAGCGGAGGGGCTGGCCGGGGGCGGCGGGGGTGAGGAGGTAGTGGTTGCCTTTGTCCTCGGCGAGGCTGGCGGGGGTCGCGCCGGCGGGGAGCAGGGCGGCGGTGCCGATGCTGCCTTCGCCGCGCGGGCGGTTGTAGGTGATCCAGTTGGCCAGCCAGCCGGTTTTCGCGTCGGAGGCGTGGGTGTGGGTGGCGTTGCGGCGGGGTTTGGAGAGGCCGATGGCGATGGTGAGCGTGTCGCGGCCCGCGAAGGCGAAGGTGCTTTCGACTTGGTGGAGGTTGCGTCCGGCGTCGATGGTGAAGCGTTTGGTCTCGGTGACGCGCACGCCGTCGGCGTCCCAGGGGGCGTAGGTGAGTTCGAAGACGGTGCGGATGGGGCCGTTGGCGAGGATGCGCCAGGTGGCCCAGTTGTGCGAGGTGTGGATGCGGGCGCCGTCCCAGACGCCGGTGCCGCCGGCGCCGCGGTCGGTGCCGACATCATACATGT
Organism: Opitutaceae bacterium; assembly: GCA_031254955.1. Taxonomy (GTDB): domain Bacteria; phylum Verrucomicrobiota; class Verrucomicrobiia; order Opitutales; family Opitutaceae; genus Termitidicoccus. Next base: position 4,871 of record JAIRTK010000021.1, on the reverse strand, counting down.
CGAGGCCTTCGCCGCTGTTCACGTGGTAGGCGTCGTGGCCTTTGAGATACCAGCGGTTGATGATCGGGTGGCGGGCGGATTTTGCCCAAACGTCGATGCCGCTGCTGATCATGCGGGAGCGTCCGGCGGCCACGGTGTCGAGCGCCGGGCCATACATGCGGTGGGCGATGAGGTCGTTTTCAAAGGCGAAGTCGTCGAGGCGTTCGGGGACGTGGCGCGCGAAGGTTTTTTGCTCGAAGGGGGGCACGGGCCGGGCGGTGCGTTCGATGGTGAAGGCGGCGGTTTTCTCGCCGGGCGCGAAATCGTGCTGCCACACGAGGTCGTCGCCGAGCACGGGGCGCGCCCCAGGGGTGAAATTGGTGACTTGGGCGGGGATGACGCGGCCTTTCGCGTCGCGGACGGCAACGCAGTCGAGCAGCATGCCGGGGATGCGGGCACGGACTTCCTTGAGGGGGATGACAATGGTCTCGGCCGGGCGCGCGGTGGCGAGGTCGTGGGTCACGGTGACGGTGAAGGCGTCCTGCGCGGCGGCGGGGGCGGTGGTGACGGCGGCGGCGAAGGCGAGCGCGGCGGCGGCGCGGGAGATGGCGCGAGCGGGGGCGGCGAGAACGGCGGCGCGGGCGACGCGGGCGGCGCGGACGAAGCGGACGGAAGAAGGGGCGCGAGCGACGCGGGCGGCGGGAGAGGCGGGAGGGGCGGGAGGGGTGGGAGGGGCGGGAGGGGCTTTAGTTTTCATGGGCAAAGGAGATTCGCACGGGGTTGCGCAGGCGGGCGGCGATGGAGGCGAGATAGTTTTCCCAGTCGGCGCGGGTCTTGAAATCGCCGGCCAGGTTCCAGCCGCCGCCGATGTGGTAGCGCAGGGGTTTGCCGGCCTGCACTTTCGCGAGGATGAGCAGGTCGGTGGCGGTTTCGGCGAAGCCGGCGAATTTCGCGGAGGGGTCGAGCACGATGCCGACGCCGAGGCTGCCGTCGGCGGGGTCTTTGAACTCCTCCCAGAGGCTGAGCCATGCGCCGGCCTCGTTTTTCGTCGGCACGGCGGCGGTGGTCTTGGCGGGGTGCTTGCTCAGGCCGATGGCGATGGTGAGTTCGCCGCCGGGGGCTTTGCGCGGCGGCTGGAAGGTGAACGTGCTTTCAACTTGGTCCACATTGAGGCCGGGATCGACGGTGAAGCGTTTGGTCTCGGACACCATGAAGCCGTTGGTGATGCCGAAGGCGGGCGCGGCGTCCCACGGTTCGTAACCCAGCTCGAACACGGCGCGCAGCGGGCCGTTGGCGAGGATTTTCCAGGTGCGCCAGTTGCGCGAGGCGTGCAGCGCGGCGCCGTCCCACACGCCGGTGCCGCCGAGGCCGCGCGCGGTGCCGACATCATACATGTCGAGGCCCTCGCCGGTGTCGGTGTGGAGGCCGTCGTGGCCTTTGTGATACCAGCCGTCAACGACGAAATACCGGACTTTCTTGCACCAGAAATCAATGCCGCTGCTCGTCATTTGGTCCGGCCCGGCGGACGGCAGTTCGAGTCCGGGGCCGTAGATGCGGTGCGCCATGCGGTCGTTTTCCCACGCGAAATCGTCGTAACGCTCGGGCACGTGGCGCGCCATGACTTTTGCCGGGACGGGCGGGAGGGGCGAGGGGGAGGCTTCGATGGTGAAGGTCGCGCTTTTTTCGCCGGCGGCGAAGTCGTGCTGGAAGACCAGTTCCTGATAGGCCGGCGGGCCGCGGTGCACGTGGTGAAACGCCGTTGCCTGCGAGGGCACGACCGCGCCGCGCGCGTCGCGCACGACGACTTGGTCAAACAGCAGTCCGGGCAGGCGGCGGCTGACTTCCGCAAACGGGATGACGATGGTCTCGGCCGGGCGCGCGGTGGCGAGGTCGTGCGCGACGGTGACGGTGAATTTTCCGGCGCCGCGAAGGGCCGGCGCGAGGGTCGCGAGCGCGAGGGTGAATGCGAGGGCAAAGAGCGGGAATGGGCGGGCGGTTTTTTTCATGGGCACGGGAGCAAAAGGGCCGGGAAAGGCTTGGGAGTTGCAGGCAAATACGGAAAGGAGAAAAACCCAAGCGAAAACCGGTGGCGGTGCAATCGTCGGAAAATCGGAACGTAAGGTTGGGCGGCGGAGCGAGGGCGGCGGAGGCGCCGGGAGCGGCGTTGAGGTGGTGGCAGGAGCGAGGGCGACGGCAGGTGCGGCAGACGGCAGGAACAGGCGACAGAGCGAGCAGTGGGAGCAGGCGGCAGGCGAGCGGCAGAGGCGGACGGCAGGCAGGTGCGGGCCAGACGGAAACGGCGCGCTGGAAGCGGAAACCTGCTTTCAGGTGCGGAAGAGCACGCTTTCGCGGTTGAACATCCGCACGGCGAGGGCCAGCGCGGCGGCGGCATACAGGCTGGTCGAGCCGAAAATCAAGGCGAGCATGCCGGCGGGGAACTGGCCCGCGACCATTTCCTTGCCCGCCAGCGCCACGTTGAGGATGGGCACGAGGGCGAGTTTTGCATTAAGCTCCACGCCCGGCAGCACCGCGCCCACCGCCGGAAGGATCACGATGAAAATCAACGGCGACGCATAACTCTGCGCCTCCTTGTGGCTGCGCGCGAACAGCGAGATGGCCAGCAGAATCGCGGAGAACAACACGGCCAGCGGCAGCACCAGCGCGCACACGCCGAGCACGCCCGGCCAGCTCACCGCCGGCAACCCGCCCGCCGCGCCCAACGCCTTGCCCGTGAGCAACGCGCTGCCCGCCTGCGCGGTCGCCAGCATCGAGCCGAGCGAGCAAGCCACCGTGGCGAGCGACGCCATGAGCACCAGAAGGAATTTCCCGAGCACCAGCTCCGTGCGCCCGACCGGGCTGCACAGAATCGTCTCCATCGTGCCGCGCTCCTTCTCGCCCGCCGTCAGGTCGATCGCCGGATACATCGCGCCGGTGAAGCTGAGCAGGATCAACAAATACGGCACCAGCCCGCCGTAGAGATTGCCGCCCACCTTCGCGGGAGGCGCGACGTTTTCGCGCCTCACCTCAAACGGGCGCAAAAACGTCTCCTCCAGCCCGCGCGCCGCCAGACGCTCGCGCACCAGCCGGTTTCTGTAACCGCCGAAAAAACGCTCCAGCTCGCCCGCCGCGAAATCCTCCGACCTGAACTCGCCCCGGAACAGGCATATCGTCACCGCCGCCGGCCTCCCCGCCGCCAGCGCCGCGTCGAAATCATCCGGGATCTCCACCGCCGCGCGCAACGTCTTGGCCGCGATCCGCGCTTTGTAATCCGGCGCAAAGGGCACGAGGCGGAGACGTTCGTTGCTCTCCAGCGCGGCGCGCACGGCGGGGGAGTCTTTCGCCCCGACGATCATCACGGCGGGGGATTCGTCGCGGGCCTTGCCGACCACTTTCACCGACACGATGGCGATGCCGAGCATCAGCACGGGCATCACGAGGGTGGGCACGACGAACATGGAAACCAGCGAGCGGCGGTCGCGCAGGGTGTCCGTCAATTCCTTGCGGAACACGGTGAAGAGGTTTCTCCAGCGGAGGTTCATGGGCGGCCTCCGTTTTCGGGCGCGGGCGGGCGGGCCGGGTGCACCACGCGCACGAAGATTTCCTCCATGTCCGGCGCGTCGTGGCGGGCGCGCAATTCGGCGGGCGCGCCTTCTTCGAGCAGGCGTCCGTCGTGCATGATGCCGACGCGGTCGCAGAGTTTTTCCACCTCGTTCATCGTGTGCGTGGAATAGACGATGGTTTTGCCGCGGGCGCGGCATTCGCGGATGAAGTGGAGGATGGCGCGCGCGGCCATCACGTCGAGACCGATGGTGGGTTCGTCGAAGATCATCACCGGCGGCTCGTGAATCAGTGTCCGCGCGATGGATACTTTTTGTTTCATGCCGGTGGAAAATTTTTCCACGCGGCGGTCGATGAATCCGGCCATGTCGAGGCTGGCGGCGAGGCGTTCGGTGCGCGCGGCGATCTCGGTGTCGTCGAGGCCGTTGAGGCGCCCGAAATAACGGATGGTTTCGCGGGCGGTGAGGCGTCCGTAGAGGGCGGTGCTCGTGGCCAGGAAGCCGACGCGGGCGCGCACTTGCTCCGGGTTGGCCGCGATGTCAAAGCCGGCCACGCGGGCCGTGCCGGCGGTGGGTTTGAGCAGCGTGGCCAACAGGCGCAGCGCGGTGGTTTTGCCCGCGCCGTTCGCGCCGAGCAGTCCGTAGATGCAGCCGGGTTCGACGCGAAAGCTCAAGGCGTCCACGGCGCGAAATTCCCCGCGTTTGCTGTCGCGGAAGATTTTGGTCAGGCCGGCGGCTTCGATCATGGGCGCGTCTGTTTGCAAGCCCGGCAGGTAAACGGCCCGGCGCGGGATTTTCAATCTAAACTGAAAGCACGGAGGGCGGCGTGGAGGCGGCGCGAGGTGGAGTGGGCGGCGCGAAACAGAGCAGGCGCGGAGCAGAGTGAGGGGAGGCAGAGCGGGGCAGCGCGGGAGCGGGGCAGCGCGGGGGGGCGGAGCGAGGGGACGGGCAGGGAGATAAGGGGTGGCGGGTGGCGGGATAGGGGTGGGGTGGCGGATGGGAGTGGCGGGATGAAGTGGGAGGGGCTGGCGGAGAGGCCTTATGGGGCTTATGATACCCTTTCCCAGTGAAAAGCACACTTTAGAAGCAAAGCCATGTAGGGGCTTCGCTTGCGAAGCCCGTTGCTGGCGCACGGCCTTTGCTGGTGCCCGGCCGTTGCTGGAGCACGGTTATCAAGCCGGGCGTCGCAAGCGACGCCCCTACAAAAGAGTCATTTTCATTGGGAATGGGTATGAGGCCCAGTTATAGACCATTTCCTAATGATGCTGTCGCATGGGAAACGAGCCTTGGGCGCGGGAGCGCCGGTAGGGAGGCCTCTCCGAGGCCTCCGCGAGA
>JAIRTK010000012.1 GCA_031254955.1 Opitutaceae bacterium | reverse complement strand
CCCTGTGTCAATCCACCCGCCGTCCCACGATCACGAGATCGCGCTCGATGCCCGCAAGCTCTGCCACGCGCGGCAGATGTCCCCATCGCTCAAAGCCCTCTGCCTCGAACAACGCGAGGCTGGGCTGGTTGTGCGCCCATATCAGCCCGACCAAGGTCGTCACCTTGCAGGCTGGCGCGCGTGCGATGACCGCGCGCAACAGCCAGCGCCCCAATCCCCGGCGGCGATGATGTTCCTCAATATAAAGACTCACCTCCGCCGTCGGATAATAGGCCGGACGCTCCGAAACCAGCGACAACCCCGCCCACGCCACAATCGCGCTCTCCCGCCCTTCCCCGTCCGCCGCCTGTTCCGCCACCCAGAGCGGGCGTGTCTGCGGATGGTGCTCGCGAAACCAAGGCAGCCGCTCCGCCACCGTGACCGGGCGCGTGTGCGCCGTGACCCTGTGCCCCGGAATGGCGCTGTTGAATATCCCGACGATGGCCGGAAGATCGGACTCGGCGGCAAGGCGCAGGCGGACGGGCGGACTCATGGACGATTCGCGCCGCGACGTTCAGGGCGTGATGAAAGCGCGCGGCCAAAAACCTTTCGCATCACCATGTTTTCAGGCGGATGTTGCGGAACTCCACTTTCATCGGCGGCCCGACGTGCACCTGCATGCCGATCAAGCCGCGCTCCGCGCGATTGCGCGCATCGTCGTCCATCGTGATGCTCATCACCCGCCCGTTGATCATGTGCACGAGAGTGTTGCCCCGGATGATCAAGTGAACCTCGTTCCAGCCCGGACCGACCGCTCCGGCCAGTTCCGTTTCCGCTCCTGTTTTGGCGACCAGCACCGGCGGGCGATCTCCGGTCACGCGTGTAAGCTGCCCGCGCACGGCGAGAAAGAGGCGCCCCCGCTCCTCGTAGTTGTTTCCCGAATACCGATTGCGCCCGTCGAGGTCGCACTGGTAGCCGCGCATCGCGAATTTGTTTTCCGGCGTCGCGGGGACGGGGACGACGGCGCTGCGGTAGTTGATGCCGCTGTTGCCCTTTTCACTGATGCGGTATTCGAGCTTCAATTCAAAATCCGCGGGCTGTCCGCCCTGCCAGATGATGAACGTGTTGCTCTTCACGATGGTCGCGGGCGTGATTTCGCCGACGATGCAGCCGTCCTCCACGCGCCAGTAAACCGGATTGCCCTCCCAGCCGTCGAGCGTCCGGCCATCGAAGATGGGCCGGAACCCCGGCTCGTCGCCTTCGACCGGCGCGGGCCGGTCGCTTTGTTTGGGCACATAGGACGCGGGCGAGTGCTGTGCCGGCAGCGCCAGGCACGCGCCGCCAATCAGGATGCCGAGAACAAACCGGATTGAGGTGGGCATGGCGGACATAAATTACAATTTGGCCCGCAGGGCAAGCCCATCGAGGACACGCATCCCATATCCTATCGTAATCATTACCGCCGTCGGGGTGCTGGTTGCGGCAGCCGTTTCGGAGGGTGCTCTTCAAACCAAAGCCCCACCTTCTTTCCTCTTCCCTCGTTCTCGTTCTCTTTATCTCTTTCTCGTTATCTTTCTTCTTTCCTCTTTATCTTTATCTTTCTCGTTATCGTTATCTTTATCTTTATCTTTCTCCCTCAGTGGCACCGCCCGAAGAAGAAAGATAAAGAAGAAAGAGAAAGATAAAGAGAACGAGAACGAGAACGAGGAACGAGAACGAGTAAAAGGGGGCGGGGCGTAGGGCGCGGGCGTCCTCGCCCATGCCACGCAATCCCGCCCGCCGCCCGCTTAACCCCTGTTGACAAAGTAGAGCCAACCGCCGAGACGGGGGCACTTCAAAGTGGTGTCGGAATCCGAAAAGACGAGGAAAGCCGTTTGCGCAAGGAGCAGCGGTGTCCCGACGAGGCGTCTTGGTGAGCCGTTGGGCTATCGCGGCGCAGCCGGACGTTTCGCCCTGTCTTTGGCCGGCTCCAATTCAGGCGCCTTTGGAGACGCGTGGGCATTTATTCATGCATTCATGCCCGCGCCGCGCAAAAAGCCCGCCATGTCCGCGGGCAGCGGCGCGGTGAAAACCCGCGTCACGCCCGCCGCGCGCAAGTCGATCGTCTCGCAATGCAGCGCCTGTCGCGGAAGCAACAGCCGGCTGGCCAGCGCGGGAGTCCAGCCGGTTTCGATAAACTCAAGAAAAAGGCGCGCGTCGGGGCCGTAAATCTTGTCGCCGACGAGCGCGTGACCGAGCCATTGCGCATGAGCGCGAATCTGGTGCTTGCGCCCCGTCTCCGTGCGCACCCGGGCCAGCGTGAAGCCGCCGCCGCGCGCGAGCGGCTCGAAGCGCGTCACCGCCGGCTGCGAGGGCTGCGACGCCCGCCCCGGTATTTCCGGCGGGGGCACCACGCGGCTTTTGATGGCCACCGGGCTGTCGTAATCATCGCCGAGCGGCTGATCGACGATGACCGGCGCCGGCATTTCCCCGCACAAAATCGCGAGATACGTCTTTTCATAACGCCGGTTTTGCGCGGCCATTTGCAGCCGCCGCGCCGTCGCCGGGTCGCGCGCATACACCACCAGCCCGCTCGTCTCGCGGTCGAGCCGGAAAACCAAATGCGCCGTCGCATCGCCAAAATGCTCGCGCACCGCGCCCGAGAGGCTCGACCACGGGCCGTCCTTCGACGGATGGCAGGGAATGTCGCCGGGCTTGTTGATGACCAGCAGCTGCGCGTCGGCATGCAGCACCGCCGCGGCCAGCTCGTCGGGCGAGAGTTTGCGCATCGCTCCCGGCGGACGCTCCCGGCGCGGCCAGGGGCCGGCGGGTTTCGCGTAAGCGTTCGCATCCGCCCGCGCCGCCGGTAGCGGGCCTGTGTTTTCCGCCGCGTCCGCGCTCATGCGGCAATCCCCCCGCTCGTGGCGCAATCCCGCGCGTCGCCCTCGGGCCGACCCCGCATAGACCCCCGCCGAAACATGCGCGCCCCTCGTCGCATCCGGTCGCCAAGCCGGCCCCGCCCGATGCATTGCGCGGCGGGCTTTATGACGGCGGCAATCCCGGCAACGGAGACGCCGCTTCGCTTGGCGGGCGGGGCGGCGCGGTTTTCGAGGGCTGAAATCGACACAGGCACGGCACGCAGGGTGTGCCCGTTCCCGCCCTCGGTAGTCAACCCAACAACAACAAGCGCGGCGTCATGGACGGATTAAAGGGGACCGCCTTCCATGACGGGAGGATGCTCTGCCATGACAGGAGGAGGTCGCGCTGGCGCGGAGGATGGGGCAAAATGACCGAGGCCGAGCGCGGCGGGATTGTCTGCCGTCAGGATGCCGGCACTCCCAGTCGCGGGTGGACTGGGCGGACCGGGCGAGGGACTGCGGGGCGACCGGGCCGACTGGCGGCGGGGGCACCACTGCTTCGGCTATGACATCGGTGCTTCGGCTATGGCGCTGCTGCTTCGGTTGGTGCCACTAGCTTCGGCTTGCTGCTGCTTTGGTTGGCGCTGTTGCTTTGGTTGGCGGCACTTTTGGGGGCCTCCGCCTTAGACTTGGTAGGTTTCGAGGGGGCGCGGGTCGATGAGCTTGGTTTTGGGAAGCTTTTCGGCGAGTTGTTCGGCGAACCAGGCGCGGGCTTCGTTTTCACCGTGCGTGAGGACGATGGCGCGCGGGCTGGCTTGCACGGCGAATTCGAGCAGCTCTTCGCGGTCGGCGTGGCCGCTCAGGTCGAAGCGTTCGATGCGGGCTTTGATCTTGGCTTTCACGTTGCACGCTTTGAAGAGAAACTGGTCGCCGGGTTTCGAGGCCAGGAGTTCGCCGCCGGGCGTGTCGGGGTCGCAGTAGCCGACGAAGCCTATGGTGTTGCGGGCGTGGCCGACGAGTCCGGAGGCGAGGGTGTAGGAGGGCGTGCGCTCGACCATCATGCCGGAGCTGATGATGTAGAGGCCGTTTTGCCGCGGGTCTTCGCCGGGGTTGAGTTTGCGCGGGGTGGGCTTGAGCTGGAGTTCCTTGATGATGCCGCGGTTGAAGCGGACGTGTTTGGTTTTGCGCGAGATTTCGTCGAAGTAGTCGGCCAGGTCCATGCCGAGGCCGGCTGCGAAGATGGGGCAGTCAACGAGGCGGCGGAATTTGCGCGCGTCGTGGATGATGGAGAGGATTTCCTGCTGGCGGCCGAGCGCGAACACGGGGATGAGATACGAGCCGCCGCGCTGGATGGTGTCGTTGATGCTGTCGATGAGGCGGGAGACTTCGATGAGGCGGGTTTTTTCGGAGCCGCGCGCGGTGATGCCGCGAGTGGTTTCCATGACGAGCGTGTCGAAGCGTCCGGCCGGGAATTTCGCGCCGGGGAGCGTGCGTTGGTCCTCGAAGAGCACGTCGCCGGTGAGGAATATCTGGCGGCGTTTGTGGTGAAGTTCCACTCCCGCCGCGCCGGCGACGTGGCCGGCTGGGTGGAGGATGAAGGTGATGTCGTCCTTGCCGCCTTGGATGCGTTTGGCTTGGCCGAAGGGGATGCCGGTGAGGCGTTTCGCGATGCGGTCGATTTCCTCGTGGGTGAAAAGGGGATACTCGGGGATGTTGGCTTCCTCTTTCTGGCGCATCATGACGTTGGCGGAATTATGCAGCATGCGTTCGACCAGCATGCGGCTGGAGGTGCTCATGATGACGGGGGCCTCGGGATGTTCGCGCAGGAGCACGGGCAGGCTGCCGATATGGTCGAGGTGGCAGTGCGTGATGATGATGAGGTCGAGGTGGACGCCGCGTATCGGCCCGAAATCGGGCATGGCGAGCCGTCCCGCTTTTTTCGGATGCAAGCCGCTGTCGATGACAAGGTTGAGGCTTCCGATCTGGATGTAGTGGCAATTCGCGCCGATTTCGCCGTCGCGGTTCAGGTCAATGAGCTTCATGTCGTGCTAGCGAGAAAGAGGGAGCGGGCGCGCTTCCGCAAGAGCAAGATTTGCGCGGGAATGCAAGGTCCGCCGGAGGCAAACCCTCGGGGGCGTCTTGACGGGGCGGTGGCGAGCGTCGTTTTTGGGGATTGCGCGGAGGATTGGGGCCACGCCGGGAAACAGGCCGGCATGGAATCCCGGCGTGCGCGCGTGCGCGCGGCTGGTCCGGGAAGTGTGAGCGAGTTGGCGGCACGGCGGAATAATGCTGGATGGCAATATAACGCATGAATCCTGTGTTTGCCAATGCCGGGGAGCCGGCAGTCGCCATGAATCCGCCATGAGTCCGCCATAAATCCGCCATGAAACGGGGGCATTTCAAATGCGAAGGCCAGGCGGGGCAGGTGCTTTCTTTGTTCCTCGCTCCTCGTTATCTTTTTTATCGTTCTCGTTCTCGTTTTCTCCTCTTTATCATTTTCTTTATCTTTATCATTCTCTTTCACCCGCAGCGGCACCGCCCGGAGGAGCAAGAAGAAAGAAGCAAGATAAGAAAAAAGAGGAAAGATAAGAAAAAAGAAGAACGAGAACGAGAACGAAGAAAGAGAACGAGAACGAGGAAAGAAAAAAATAAAGAAAACGAGAAAAATAACGAGAACGAGAACGATAGAAATCACGAGGAAGAGGGCGCTGGAACTCCCACCTTGCCCGGCGGGCGCATCGGGCATTCACTTACGGCTTTCCCATTTTTCCAACTCCACCAAAAACCAGCCATCCCGCGACAAAACCATGCCCGCCAACACAGCCTCCTCCGACAAAGCCCGCCCGCAACCCGCCGCCGCCGCCGCCTTCTGGACCAGCCAGGACGGCCAGATCCTCACCGTCCGCCCGTCCGCCGACGGCGACCGCACCGTCTCGCTCACCCTCGCCTTCTGGCCGCGCCACCCCGCCGAGTTCGACACCATGAAGGCCCGCATCGCCGACCTCCATTTTACCGAACGCAGCACGCTCGCCCGCATCGGCATCGAGATGGTCCGCACCACCCCGCTCTCCATTGACGGCAACCGGCTCGTGTTTGACGCCGAGGCGTTCCTCTTCGACCACAGCCTCCCCCACGCCTCCTACTGGAAAAAACTCCTCCGCTCCGGCGCGCCCGTCGGACGCCTCTTCCACGCCCCCGAATCGGCCCGGCTCTCCTCCGCCGAAATTCAGGCCGCCATCGCCGCCAACGCCCTCAAACTCCCCTCCACCATCAGCATCGACCGCCGCGGCTCCGTCTTCCTCACCCCGCACAACGTCCGCTACACGCTCAACCCCCGCCTCCAGCGCCCCGAGTTCGAACGCCTGGTCTCCGGCGACGCCGGACGCGCCTACCTCGACAAAGTCCAAGTGCGCCACGAGACCCCGCTCCTCACCATCCCGCCCCGCTCCGGCATCCTCACCAGCTGCTCCATGTATTTGAAAGAGCACTACGTCATCCTCAACCGCGGCGAAGGCAACTTCGGCATCCACACCTCCGCCGTCCTCCTCGACCCCATAAAAACCTTCGGCACCAACATCATGCTGGAAATCTACAACACCGGCGACCAACCCGTCATCAACCCGGTTGTCTCCGTCGAAGTCTTCCGCGCCCCCGCCCCCGCCGACACCGACCGCAAATCCCTCCTCAAAAAACGCACGCGCCTCCTCGCCTCCGCCACCGAACTTTACCGCTCCCTCGACGAAAACCCGCCCCGCGACACCGCCGAAGCCAGACCCCGCGCCCGCGTCACGGTCAACGGACAAAACTCCACCCAGGAAAACCGCTCCCTTTTCCTCCCCTCGACACTGCTCTTCGACCACGCCGCCCTGAAAACCGCGCTCGCCGCCACCACCACCACTGCGCTCACCGCCAATGCCCCCGCCGCCGCCGCCATCTCCCCAGCCTCCTCCTCCGCTCCCGCCGCCTCCTCCTCCTCCCCCGCCAGCGCCGCCGCCGCCGCCAGTGCCCCCCCCGGCCCCGTCACCCACCGCACCGTGGTCAACGCCCTCGACGCCGCCCCCGCCGACGCCGACACACTCGTCACCGACTACTTCCCCAATCTCCCCGAGCAAATCGAAATCCTCGCCCGCCTACCCCAACTCAAACTCAAACGCCTCATCTTCCGCCGCCCCTCCCGCACCCACGGCTTCTTCCTCTCGCACAACGCCCACGGACGCCTCGTCAACTACGCCGACCTCGGCATCGACGTTTACTGGTATAACGACCAACTCGGCGACCTCTACCTCCACACCTACAAAAAAGACCACGGCTTCTTCGTGCGCGAGGAACTCGCCCGCAAATTTCAGGAAACCACCATCCTGGCCTTCTACGGCTCCGCCGTCGGCCTCGACCAAGCCGACACCGACCGCATCTCCGCGCTCATCAACAAACTCACCGGCTTCATCGGCGCCAACGTCGGCGTGCTCACCGGCGGCGGCGGCGGCGTCATGCGCCTGGCCACCGAGCAAGCCCGCGGCAAAGGCGCCCTCACCGGCGCCTGTTTCCTCGAACTCGAAGCCCAGCCCCCGGAAATCGGCGTCGATTTCTTCAACACCTTCCAGGAAACCTCGCGCCACTACCGCCAGAAATGGTTTGAAGTGGCGGACTTTTGCATCTTCAACGTCGGCGGCGTCGGCACGCTGGAGGAAATCGGCATCGAACTCTGCAACCTGAAACTCGGCATCCGCCCGCGCGTCCCCTATATATTCTACAACAGCCGCTTCTGGACCGACCTCCGAAAACAAGTCCGCAACATGGTCAAAACCAAACGCGCCCCCGAATGGATGCTGGACTATATACTATTCACCGACGACCCCGACGAAGTTGTGGACTTTTATAGAAAAACGCTGCGGGTTTTATGATGCCTGTAATGACACCGCCCGCCCGCTTTTATTATAAACTGATGCTCCGCGAATGCCGCCGTTCAGACCACCAAACGAACCCAGCCCACGGTAGGGAGGCCTCTCCGAGGCCTCCGCCACCACGCTCCGATTCACCTATGAAATCCCAACCATCCTGCCCCCGCCCGGCGGAGGCCTCTCCGAGGCCTCCCTGCCGCCTTCGGAAACACGCCCGCGTCCCATCTCAGTGAATAAACCATCCATCCCCATGAAACCCCTCGCCCCCCCGCTCATCAGGATTCTTGCGGCCACGCTCGCCTGCCTTTTTCTCTCCGCATGCGGCAAAACCATGAAATTGTCCGATGACGACGGCGATGTCGCAAGGGAGAATTTATATTACGAGGCGCTGGAATTGTTCCAGAACGAGGAATTTCAAAAACTGGATGCGCTGGCCGCCAGCCTCACCAATAAAAAGCGGCATTATCTGGACGGCGGCTGGCGGGTAAACGCCTTGTATAGGGCCATCAAGGCGCCAGGCGGCACCCGTTCCGAGTCCGACTGGCTGCGGCATTTTGAAAGAATCGACCGCTGGATGACCCGGCAGCCCGATTCGCGCATCGCGCCGGTGGCAAAAGGCATGGCGTATATTCGCCATGCGTGGAAGGCCAGAGGCGGCGGCTACGCGCACACTGTCACCGAGGAAGGATGGAAATTGTTTTCTGAGCGGCAGGACAAGGCCGCCGAGATCCTGATGGATTTCAAAAAACGGCATCCAAATGAAAAAATGTGCCCCGGATGGCATGACAGCATGCTTGAACTTGCCCAAGGGCAAAGCTGGGGACGCGCGCGGTATGACGCCTTGTTTGACGAGGCCGTCCAAGCGTGGCCGAAATTCTACACACTCTATTTTTCAAAAGCCTTCGACCTTCTGCCCCGCTGGCACGGCGACCAAGGCGACTGGCTGCGATTTGCCGAGGACGCGGGTCTCGCACAGGGTGACGAAATGTATGCCAGGATTTGTGTTTATATGACCCGCTGGGTGGGCTGGGGCAAATTGTTCAAGGAGGAAAACGTGAGCTGGGAACGCATGAAATCCGGCTTCGAGGAAATGCGGGCCAAATACCCTCGTTCGGCAACGATATTAAACATGTATTGCCATGCGGCTTGCATGGCGAGGGACAAGGCGACCGCCGGACGCCTGTTCCAGGAAATGGGCGACGCCGTGTGCCCGGCCATATGGGACCCGGATGGAAATCCTGAACAAAAGCGCTACCACCAAAGCAAAACCTGGGCGCTCTATAAATACTCCGCCGCCACCCAATGATTGGCGGTCTCATACCAATTCCCAATAAAAAATATCCTTTCGCTGGAGGGCCGAGTTCCTGCGAGGCCGTCGCGGTCATACGCGACGTTTTCCGGCAACGGCCTCGCAGGAACTAGGCCCTCCAAAGTCCAAATATCATTGGAAAATGGCCTCACGCCATCGGGCGCAGAAAAAACGGCGTTATCCGCGCGCGGGCTTGAACCGCATGGGCGTCGTCCTCCTGCATGGCATGCCGCAAACCCGGCAGCAGCAGCTTCTGCACCTTGAAACGATGGGGCCGCCCGACGGGCAGCGATGTCGCGCCGTCGTCCAGCCGCAATCGCCAGTCCCCGCCGGTTCGATCCAGACGGGCAATCCTGTCGATGTTCACGATGTGCGAACGATGCACCCGCGTGAAACTCCCGGACGGAAGGAGGTTCTCCCATTCGCTGAGCGAGCGCAACCCGTCGAATTTCCGGCCATCGACGGTGTGCAGGCAGGAACGGTTCCGCTCCGAGCTGACATGCAAAATCCGCTCATGCGGAAGCGACACCACGCCGTTGCCCTGCACGACATAAAGCACCGGCGGGACCGGCCCCGCCCCCGGCGCGGCAAGGGCGGACTCCGGGGGAGATTCCTTGGCGAAAATTCCGCCGATGATTTCAGCCGTCGCCTTGAGGGTCGCGCGGGCCTCCTCGTTCCACTCGCGAGTGTCGCGCTCCGTGTTCTGGCCCAAAATGCCGAAAAGCTGCTCGTTGGCAAAAACCGGCACCGCGACCACCGCGCGGATGCCGCTGCGAACCAGACGCCGCCTCAATTCCAGCGGGCCGCCGGCCACCCCGTTGATGTCCGGGAAATGCACCACCCGTCCGCGTTGCAACACCGCGTGCAACCCCTGAAGGGCGGCGAGCGGCAGCTTCTGGAAATCCTCCAGCGTCGGACGGCATCCATCGCGCACCCATTTGTGGACGCAGACAAACCCATCCCCTTCGGCATCGTGGCGGAACACCCATGTCCGGTCGGCCTCCAGCAGTCCGCCCACATGCCCGAGCAGGCGCTTGATCGCGGCATCGGACGGATAGAAGGCAAGCCAGCGGGCGACATCCAGCCAGTGCGCCGGGTTTAGTGAAGTCATGAGACTGAAGGCTTGGGAGCTTGGAGACTCCTTGGCGGTCTTGGGCGCCAGCATTGAGGCGACTCTCCTGTTCATTGAAGGCAAAGGTCTTTATTCATAAATTTGCGGCACGCAATCATTCAGGTTTTTAATGATTAACCGAGATTGCGCGGGCCGGCGTGGTCCAGACGCGGGAGCGCCGGCGCGGAGGCCTCTCCGAGACCTCCGTCAGATGGGGTGGACGGTTTTGGAATTTCACAGGAAAATCGAAACATGGCGGCGCCGTCCTCGGCGAGGCCTCCCCGCCAAGGACGGATTGCATTGGGCGGTTCCAAAGGACTCCTCCGCGCAACATCAGTAAGTAATGAATTGACATAAAAATTTTCGAGTTTCCGAAAGTGGAAAAATAACGGAATCAGACCAAGGATGAGGAAGCGCGGCGGCAATCTGACAGTTGGATGAAGTCTTTTAGAATACCGATAAGTTTCCAATGCGGAAACCAAACCGCATCTTAATTCGTTATCGTCAAGCCTCTTTTTGAAAACTTGAAGCTGCCCGCACACAGGAAACTCAAAGGCCGCAATCTCATTGGACGGAATTTACAGAGGCTCCGTTACGCCCGTGACCCTGCGGTCACGCTGGATGATTTGGTCGCCCGTCTGGAAATCCGCGGGCTATTTCTGAGCAAGTCCACCCTGTCCAAGATCGAAAGCCGGCAGCGTATCGTTCTGGATTTCGAAGTCCTGGAGATAGCCGAGGCCCTGCATGTCTCGATCACGCAGCTCTACGGTCAAAAGTGAGCACCCCCGAACACAACTGCGCCCGCCCCGCGACATGCGCGCCCGCCCCAAGTCCGAGCCACCCCGCGCAAACGCCACCCCACGTCCAACGCCGCCCTGTGCAAACGCCGCCCTGTGCCAACGCCGCCCCGCGCCTAACGTCCCATTCCACGCCAACGTCCCGTCCCCGTCCGCCCAACACGCGGCCCCACGCCAAAAGGACGGAGAGCGCAGCCTGGTTCCCCTTGGTTGACTGAGGTTACGCGTCGCGAGGTTTCAGTTGCTCAAAATCCTGCGGAAGACCTGAAGCCCTTTCTTGCTCAAACCTAGGATAACGGATGCCTGTTTGGAGTGCGCTTTATGGAGTGCGTCGTCGCTTTAGTATCGTTTTGAGCGGGAAAGGACATGAGGTTGCGCGGAGCCGGTAGGAAGGCCTCTCCGAGGCCTCCCTACCGGGGCTGCCGCGCCAGTCCTTTTGCGGTCTGGCGTTGGCGACACCTTAAACCGAAATGGCTATTATTTCGGAGTTGCGCGCCGGCAGACTGTGGTCACGGCATCGGGCGGGGCGTTCAGGGGCGGGGCGGTCTGGAGCGTTCGAGGCGGGAGGGGTCTTGCGGGGGGAGGCATCGGCGCGGGGCGTGCATTTTCAATCCCACGGGGCCGTCTTCGTCGAGCACGAGCGTGGGGATTTCCTTCAGGACGGAATCGAGCACTCGCGCCCGCGCTTGGTAATACAGGCCTTTTCTGGCATGGACGATCCCTCGGATGACCGTCTCGGCGCCGCTGGACAGGCGTCCGCGCACGACAAAGCTGTATCGTGTCATGGGCAGCGAGTCGATCAGGACAGGCTTGCCTGCGTTTTGCGGAAGTCCGGGGTTGGAACTCGCTTTCGTTATCACCATGCCTTTGGCTTTGGTCTGGCCCGCGTTTGGCGGTGTTTTGGGGGCTGGATGCGTTTTCGTCGGCATGATGGTTTGGGCGCCGGTGCGGCGGAGGACAATGCCGTTTACGGCGGTCGCCTCTTTTGTCGGCATGGCGGTTTGGGCGCCGGGCTGGCCGGCGGTTTGCGGCGGATTGGAGGTGGGAGGCGTTGTTTTGGCTGGCTGGTTCACTGTTTTTGCGGGTTGTCCGGTTGGCATGGCCTTTGGGAATTTCTAAAAATAAGGGAGAGGGTGAAAATTAACCGCGAAGGGCGCGAAGGGTGCGAAAGAATGGGAAGGATGGGAAGGATGGGAAGGATGCGGAGGGCGGGATGGGGCGGCGGTCTCGGAGAGACCGCTCTGCCAAAGACGCAGTTGCGTCGGGAAAGGGCTTTTGTCCGGGTTTCATGGGGGGTGTTTACCAGAGGTGGCGGTAGCCCAGGTGGAGGCTCCAGGGGCGTTCGTAGGCGGGGGCTTTGGCGTATTCGTAGTCGAGGTAGAGCTGGCTGCGGGAGTCCAGGCGGCAGC
>JAIRTK010000519.1 GCA_031254955.1 Opitutaceae bacterium | reverse complement strand
ATGAAGGCACAAAGACACAAAGAAATGCATTGCTCGGTTTGTTTGGAAACCGGCGCCACTACGGCAGCGCGTAACAGCAGTTAGTCTTCCGGGAGCGACACGACCATGATGTTGAGCGCCTTGCCGTCGGTGAGCAGGCCGGACTGGATGGCGACGCGCTTGCTGTCGGGGCTTACGATCGGGTGCGTGTGATCGGGGCGCATTTTGTGGCCGGTGGTCAACAGCGTGCGTTTGCCGGTTTCGCGGTTGATGGCATACACGCTGCCGAGGAAGGTGTCGCCGACCGCCCAGCGGCCGTCGGGCGAGCCGTTGCAATGCCAGAAGCCGCCCTTGGTGCCGTTGGGCATGTCTTCCTCGACTTGGCCGAGCAGTTTCATCTCCTTGGTGCGCAGGTTCACGACCGCGATGCCCGTGCCGTGCTCGCGCAGGTAGGGCAGGTGGCCCATGATGTTGAACAGCAGTTCGTCGGGGCCGGCGACGGTCTCGTGCGTCACCCATTCGTCGGGCAGTTCGGCGTAGGCGGGGCGGTTGTGGGTGCCGTCGGCGTTGACCGCCCAGATGCGGTTGAAGGGCGGGGGCACGTCGCCGGTGGTTTCGTGGCAGTAGATGATTTCGCCGGGCGTCCAGGGGTTGGCCTGCATGTGGCCCATGCGGAGGTCCACCGTGATCACGTCGCGGATGGCTCCGGTCGCGATGTCGATGGCGCGGATGGCGCTTTTGCCTTTGCCGGCCTCGGTGAAACGCTGGCGCGCGGCCTCGCGGGCTTCGGTGGGGTCGGTGTTGCGGTTGTCAATCTGGCGGTTGCCTCTCGCGTCGCGCGCGGTGTCGGGCTGGCGGCGCGGGGGCGGCGCGGGGCGCCAGAGGCTGACGTTCCAGTAGAGTGTTTTTTCGTCGGCATCGAGGGCGAAGCCGCCGCCTTGCGCGTCGGCGGGGAGCGTGACGACCACGCGTTCGTAGGTCTCGGGGGCTTTCACCTGGCCGGCGAGGCTGTCGGCCAGAAGCGTGCCGAGGTCGAGTTCGACCACCTGCGCGGGCGGCTGTTCTTTTGCCGCGCCGTCCTGGGGCGCGCCGGGGCGGCGCGGCGACGGGCCGCCGCGTTTGTAGAAGAGTTTCATTTCCTTGCGCGAAAGATTGATCGAGCCGCCGTCGGTCACGGGATTGTCGGTGAGTTGCACGATGTCGCCGGTGACTTCGTTGACGACGAATATCTGGCCGCTGCCGGCGCGCTGCGAGCGGAAGATGATCCACTTGCCGTCCGCCGTCCAGGTGTCGTGGGTCTGGTAGGGTTTCGAGTCGCTGAAGGACGAGGCCGTCAACACCGTGACGGTGCGCCCGGTCACGCGGTCAATGAGGGTGTGTTTCTCGGACGGATAGCGCTTGCCGACCGCCGATGAGACCGCGCCGTGCGCGAGCGGCGTCACGAGCGCGCACGCGACGATGGCGGAGAGCACGGTTTTGAGGAACGCGGAGAGGAGGGGGGATTGTTGCATGATGATTCGGATTGGAAGGAAAGACAGGACGCGACTCTGCGCGCCGGGATGTAGAGAATGGCGGGGTTTGTTTTCTGACAGTTTGAAATTCCGCGCCCTCCCGCGTCCCGTCCGCCCCCTCCCGCGCCCCGCCCGCGCGCCTTTCCGCCCGTCCGCCCGCGCGTCAAACCCACCTTGCCCCCGCTTCAGCCCGGCGCCTCGAACCCGCCATCCATGAAAATTTGCGAATCCCCGGCAACCCCCTGTCAACTTTTGGAAAATTCATCCGTCTATCTCGCTTTCCGCCATGAGAAACAACATCAACCGCCGCCGCTTTCTGCGCTACACCGCGACAGGGGGCGCAGGACTACTGGTTCCCGCAAGTTTGCTTGGCCAGTCACGGGCAGACACCGCCGCGCCCTCGAAAAACAACACCGCCCCGAAATTCGAACAACGCGTCCTTGGCCGCACCGGCATGAAACTCCCCATCCTGAGCATGGGCGTCATGCGCGCGGACAACCCCAACCTCGTCAAAGCCGCCATGCGCTCCGGCATCGTGCACTTCGACACCGCGCACGGCTACCAGAGAGGAAACAACGAGACCATGCTCGGCAAAGTCTTCAAGGACACGCCGCGCGACTCGTTCACCGTCGCCACCAAGATCAACCTCGGACGGGACGTGATGACCGAAAAAGCCCCCGCCCTGTTCATGGAACGCTTTAATACAAGCATGGAGCGCCTCGGCCTTGACTACGTCGATATATTATTTCTCCACGCGATCGACAACGCCGCCGCCGTGCTGCACGGACCGATCCTTGAGATCATGGAAAAGCTGAAAAAAGAAGGCCGGATCAGGCACACCGGCGTCTCCACCCACAAAAACGAACCCGCGGTCATCGACGCCGTAGTAAAAAGCAAAGTCTATGACGTGGCGCTCACCGCGTATAATTTCCGGCAGGAACATGTCGCGGAAATGAAGACAGCCCTCGCGCGCGCCACCGAGGCGGGCATCGGCGTCATCGCCATGAAAACCATGGCCGGAGCCAAAAACGTGAATGTGTCCGCCGCCCTGAAATGGGCGTTGCAGGACAAAAACGTCTGCACGGCCATCCCCGGCTTCACCAACTTCGAGGAACTGGACGTGTGCCTCGGAGCGGCGGCCAACCTCCGCTACACATCCGACGAAAAAACCTTCATGGCGCAGGCCGGCACCGTGCCCACGCTTTACTGCCAGCAATGCGACGCGTGCGCCGGACAATGCCCGCAAAACCTCCCCATCCCCGACCTCATGCGCGCCTACATGTATGCGCACGGCTACCGCAATCCCGGCCTCGCCAAGGAAACCATCGCCGCCCTCGACCTCCCCGCCAACCCCTGCGCCGACTGCGCGGCCTGCACCGTGCACTGCCGCTCGGGATTCAATGTGGGCGCGAAAATCGCCGACATCGCGCGCGTGCGCTCCGTGCCCGACGAATTTCTGGTGTGATAGTGTGATAGAAAGACGCTTTGGAAAACCGGCCTCCACAAGTCCCAAGACAAGGAGGCCTCCCCGAAGCCACCGCCATCACGCTTCGCTTCCCCATAAAATTCCAAATATCAAACCCCGCGCGGCGGCCCCCCCTCCCGGAAAGGCGCCCCTGCCGCCGGCGGCGCTGCCTTCCAACGTGCCCATAATAATAAGATATCCTGACCAAACAACCCACGCAAAGACGCAAAAAGACCAATACAGTCTGTCATGACACAGAGGACACGGAACACCGGCATGGAAAGCACGGAGCGAAAAAAACTCTTCAGGCAGGCTCTCCGCGCCCTCTGCGGATCGCGCCCTGTGCCCACTGAGTCCAAACAGACCGCCCCCATTTTTCTTTTTGATAAATGCTCTAAAAACCCATGATTAAAAAATATACCATCCTCCTTCTCCTCGCGGGCTGCGCGTGCGCGGCCCGCGCCCAGACGCCCGCCGAACTCCGCGCCATGCTCCCCGCCGTGGACGGCTGGACCCTGTCGGACAAGACCGAGGTGTTCAACCGCGACAACCTCTTCGACCGCATCAACGGCGCCGCCGACGTGTTTCTAATCTGCAACTTCGAGGAAATGACCACGCTCGACTACCTCAAGGACGGCTCGAAGACCTATGTCACGCTCCAGATGTATCGCCACGCCACGCCCGCCGACACGTTTGCCATCTACTCGGCGGAACGCACGCCGGACATGACGTTCCTCGACATCGGCGCCGAAGGCTACCGCGCCGCCGGGATGGTCTATTTCCTGTCGGGCAGCATGTATATAAAACTGATGACCGCCGACGAAAGCGCGGAGACCGCCGCCATGATGGAAAACGTGGCGCGCGCGCTGGCGCGGAAAATAGACCCGCGCGCCGCGCTCCCCGCCATGCTGAAGACCTTTCCCGCCGAGGGCAAACAACCCCGCTCCGAAATGTATATAGTGGAAAGTTTCCTGGGGCACAAATTCCTCAACTCCGCCTGGCGCGCGGCCTACACGAAGGACGGGAAGGAATATCAAGTGTTCGTCATTGACGGAAAAACGAAGGCGGGCGCGGAGAACATGCTGGCCGACTACCTGAAGTTCGTCAAACAGACGGAGCGCCCCGAGGAAGGGCTGTTCACCGTGCGTGACCGCTTCAACGGCGACATCCCGCTGCTCTGGCGCGGGCGTTACCTTTTCGGCATCATCAACGACAGCGGCGCGCAAGTGGACGCCGGAGCGTTGCTGGCCCAAATGGCGCTCACGGCGCAGGATTGAGGCGCGGCCTCGGTCGTAGCGCAGACTTCCAAGTCTGCTTCAGGGCGGCTCACGCCAAGGGGGGAGGTTGTTTTGCATTGGGGGCGGGCCTGCGGCCCGTCAGCAGGTTTGGAAACCTGCGCTACGTTGGCAGTGGATCACATGCGAGGCGGCTCGGCGAGCCGGGAGCGGTTCCCACGGCTCGGCGGGACGCCTCGCCCTACCTGAAGGGGGATTTTCATTAGGAAAGGGTATTCTCGCTACTCACCGCGTCGCACTCTATAAAGGCTCTCGTTATTATTACTGGTGTTACGCGCGGCATTGGTCGTAGCGCAGACTTCCAAGTCTGCTTCAGGGCGGCTCACGCCAAGGGGGGGAGGTTGTTTTGTATTGGGGGCGGGCCTGCGGCCCGTCAGCAGGTTTGGAAACCTGCGCTACGTCGGCAGTGGGTCACATGGGGTCATAATTGCGGGGAGCCATAATTGTTCTTTGCGGTTCCGTGGGTAAAGGTTCGTGCAACAGGCGGCGGGAAGCGTGGCGAGCCTTCAGAGGAGGTTTTCAAAGGGGTCGCCGACTTGGGCGAGGCGGGCGCGGAGGCGGGCGAGCAGGGCGCGGTCGAGGCAGCCTGCGGCTTGGCGCGGGGCGAGTTGATAGGGGTCGGCTTCGAGGTCGTAGAGGCGGTGTTCGAGCGTGCCCGCGCGGCGGTCGCGGGAAACCACGTAGGTGTGGCGCCGGGTGCGGAGCGCGCGCCAGCCTTGGGCGATGCCTTCGGGGGTGCCGTCCATCTGGGTGTTGCGCATGGCGAAGTAGCAGAGGAGCGCGTCGGGGGGATTTTGGCTTTGGGCTTTGGGGTTTGGAATTTCGGATTTCGGATTTCGGATTTGGGATGCCGGTTGCTGGATTTGGGCTTCTGGCTTCCGGCTTCTGGCTTCTGAATTCTGGTTTCTGAATTCTGGATTTGGGCTTCTGGCTTCTGGATTTGGGATGCGGGCTTCTGGCTTCTGGCTTCTGAATTCTGAATTCTGAATTCTGGCTTCTGGATTTTGGTTTCCGGCTTCTGGATTTTGGATTTGGGATGCGGGCGTCGTTGCGTCTGTCGTGGCGTCTGTCGAGGGGGCGGGGGCGAGGAGGGTGGCGGAGTGGTCGGTGCCGTCGAAGCGCGCGGGGGTTGGCGCGGGGGCGCCGGCGAGGCCGAGGAGGGTGGGCGCCCAGTCGAGGCTGTTGAAGACGAGCGGGTGGCGCGCGGGGGCGATGCGGCCAGGCCAGCGGACGAGGAGGGGCACGCCGATGGATTCTTCGAACCAGATGGATTTTTGCATGCGTCCGTGGGAGCCGAGCATTTCGCCGTGGTCGGAGGTGTAGATGACGAGGGTGTTTTCCGCGAGGCCTTGGCGGTCGAGGCCGGCGAGGAGGCGGCCAAACTCGGCGTCGAGCGATTCGCATGCGCCGAAGTAGCCGGCAAGGGCGTCGCGTGCGTAGTCGCCGGGGACGTTGGCGCGGCGGGGAGGGGGGGCGCCGTTTTGGTAGTGCGCCTCAAATTCTTCCGGGGCGTGGTATTGCATTTCGAGCGGGTAGCCGACTGCGCGCATTTCGTCGGCCATGTCGCGGGGGAGTTCCACGTCGCGGTGCCGGATGAAGCCGGGGCCGTGTGTGTTGTGCGGGGGGGTCCACGAGAGGAAGAGGGCGAAGGGGCGGTCTCGAGGGCGGTCGCGCAGGGCGCGGAGCGCGGTGTCGGTTTCGTGGGGGGGTTGCCAGCCGGGTGTGTCGATGACGGGGGTTTCGTTTTCTTCCCAGTAGCGGCGGGTGAAGGTGTCGTGGTTGCAGTTCGTGGCGTGCCAGTAGTCGAAGCCTTGGCGGCGGTCGCGGGGGACGAAGCGGCTGGTGCTGTCGTGGATGTGCCATTTGCCGATGTAGGCCGTCCAGTAGCCGGCGGTTTTGAGGTGGTCGCCGATGGTGGGGGTGCCGGGGCGCAGGCCGTGGTCGTTGGCGTAGACGCCGGTGCGCGTGGGGTAGAGGCCGGTCATCATGATGCCGCGGTTGGGCGTGGAGATGGGGTTGCAGGCGACGGCGTGGTCGCATACGGCGCTTTCGGCGGCGAAGCGGTCGAGGTGCGGTGTGCGCACGGGGTCTTCGCCCATGAAGCCGAGCGCGTGGCGGCGTTGCTGGTCGCTGAAGACGAAGAGGATGTTGGGTGGTCGGGTCATCTTGGAGCGGTGGGGGGCGGGGAGGGTGGGGAGGGCGGGAGGGGCTGGAGGGGTGGCTCGACGAAGGCGGCGAGGGCGTAGAGGAGGGCGGCGTTCCAGTTGAGGGCGATTTCGTTTTGGCGGTAGTCGTCTTTGTCGTCGGTCCAGCTGCGGCCCGAGGTCGTGCCGCCGCCGACCAGGCAGCCGGGCCAGGCGGGTTCGCCGCGGCGGTCGTGAGGGTGGCGCGGGGGGTTGTGGCCGAGGCCGGTGATGTAGCTGCGGGCGTGGAAGTTGCGTCCGAAGAGAAAGTCGAGGGCGGAGGCGGCGGCGGCGCGGAAGGCGGGGTCGGGCGCGGCGCGGTCGGCGAGGTGGAGCAGGTAGGTTTGGGCGGCGAGGGCGCCGTTGCCGCCCCAGGTCCAGCTTTGGCGTCCGCCGCCGAGCGGGCGTCCGTGGGCGTCGGCGCGCGCGGTGGCGGCGATGTCGTGGGCGCGGGCGAGGAGGTCGGCGCGCAGGCGGGTGGCGAGTGCCGGGTGGTGTCCGGTGTGTTCGGTTTCGAGATAGAGGCCGAGGGCGAGGTCGCGAACGTCGGCCCAGCCGGGGCCGGTGTGCGAAAAGGTTTCGGCGCGGGCGCGTGTTTCAAAGTCGGCGAGGTAGCGGGGTTCGCCGGTGGCGCGCCAGAGCGCGGCGGCGGCCCAGAGGCGGTGTGTTTTGTCGTCGCAGGCGTAGGCGCCGGTGGCGAAGGCGGTTTGCGCGGGCGGGGTGTTTTGCGGGTGCGTCTCCAGGCAGCGCCAGGCGAGGCGGGCGGCGGCGAGGCAGCGGCGCGCGAAGGCGGGGTCAATCCCGCGCCAGAGGTGCGCGGCGTGGGCCGTGACGGCGGCGAGGCTGGCGGTCGCGGCGGTGCCCCAGCCGGAGAAATAGCGTTTTTCGCGGTCGTGTCCGGGGGGGCCCCAGTAGTGGAAGGTGAGGGCGGAGAGTTTGTGGTGGGCGCGTCCGTCGGGGGTTTGCATTTTGAGGAGCCATTCGAGGCCCCAGCGCGTTTCGGCGAGGAGGTCGGGCGTGCCGGTGTCCGTTCCGGGGGGGGCGATGCGTGGGTGGAAGTGTTCCCAGGCGGTGAGCAGGAGGGCGGCGGAGAAGGCGGTGTTGAGTGTGTATTTGTTGTAGTCGCCGGCGTCGTGCCAGCCGCCGGTGGCGTCGCGGTGGCTGTCGTCTTTGCCGGCGGGGTCGAGCCAGCCGTCGTCGAGGTGGCAGGCGGGGTGGGCGAACTGGCGGCCTTGCCATTCGGCGCGCACGGCGCAGCCGCAGCGCATCAGGTGAATGGCGCGGGCGACGAGGTGGAAGGGGGTGTTCCAGATGTCGCGGGCGATGTCGAAGGGGGCGGAGCGTCCGAGGCCGGTGATGTCGAGTTGGTAGTGGCCGGGGGTGGTGAGGGCGCTGAAGTCGGCGAGGCGCAGTGTTTCGCCGGTGTCGGTGGTCGGGGTGGTTTTTGGGGGGCCGAGCGTGCCGGTGAACACGGGTTCGCCGGCGGGGAGGCGCAGGATGCGGAAGGGGAGGGGGGCGTTTCCGCCGGTGGCGATGGTGGCGTGTTTCGTGGCGGGGGGCTGGAAGCCGATTGAGTTTACGCGCACGGGGGCGCCGTCGGGCGGCGGTTGGGAGAGGAGGGGGAGGGTCGCGAAGAGGAGGGCGGCGGGGAGGGTGGCGGGGTTCATCGGTGTTGTCGGTTGGCGGTGGG
>JAIRTK010000517.1 GCA_031254955.1 Opitutaceae bacterium | reverse complement strand
CCGAAGCGGGCGCGTTTGCCGACGAAGTTGACCACGCCGCCGGGGCCGCCGGCGCCGTAGAGGAGGGATTGGGAGCCGTGGATGTATTCGGCGGATTCGAGGTCGAAGCGGTCGAGCGTGGTGCCTTCGGAGAGCAGAAAACCCTCGCGGCGCTGGTTGGTGGCTTCGAGGCCGCGCACGCGGAGGTTGGCGAAATTTGTGTCGTCGCCCGGCTCGAAGCCGCGCGCGCTCTCGGCGCTGCCTTGAATCGGCTCGGAGAAGCCGGCGTATTTGGTGAGCATTTCGGTGATGTCCACGATGCCCATGTCCTCCATGAAATTCTCGTTGAAGATGTCCGCCGTGAGCGGCACGCGGTCGAGCGGGAGGTTGGTGCCGGTGATGGCGTTGGAGCGGGAGGACTCGTAGCGGCCATCGCCCGCCGTGCTGGCGACGACATCGAACGGGGTGAGCACGATGATTTCGTCGTCAATGTCGGTGCCGGTGGCGGCGGCGTTGCCGGCGGTGGCGGCGAAGGGGTCGGGCGCGAGCGGGGTGGGGCGGTCGGCGGTGGCGCTGGTGGCGCTGGCGCTGGTGGCGCTGGCGGTGGCGCTGGTGGCGGGTAGGGATGCCTCGGCGAGGCGTCCGCGGGCGGTTGGGGCAGCCGTCTGCGCCGGCGTTGCCGTGCCATCGGTGGAGGTGGCGCCGGCTTTGGCGCCGGCGGAGCGGCGCGCGGGTTTTTGGCGGCGCACGGTGAGGGCGCCGGTCTTCGCGTTTTGCACGGCGACGAGGCCGGTGCCGTCGAGCATGAGGTCGAGCGCTTCGCGCGCGGTGTGTCCGCCTTTGACGGCGTTGGTGCGGATGCCTCGGACGAGTCTGGTCGGGAAGATCACGTCCACGTCCGACTGGCGCGAGAGGATGAGCAAGGTGTTTTCGGCGGCGCCAGCGGGCACGTCGAACGAAACCTTTCGCGGCGCGGATGCGGTGGCGGTGGTGGTGGCTGCTGCTGCTGCGGTGGCTGCGAACGCGGGGCGCGCGGCGGCTGCGGTGGTGGCGGCGGTGGTCGCGAACGCGGGGCGCGCGGCGAAGGCGAGGATGGCGGCGGAAATCGGGAGCAACAAGTGCAGCGGACGGCGGACGGACAGGGAGAATCTGTATGCGGGCATACAGACAAAGGCACGCGACGCGGGAAAAAGCAGCATGGGAAAATCGCGGGAGGGCGTGTTTTTTTTCGCGCACGCGTGTTTTGGCGCGTGTTTTCTGGAGCGCGGCGGCGGAGGAGGCCGAGCGCGCGGTGCAGAGGTCGCGATCGCCAAAGCCGGCTTGAGCGGTCGTGGAGCAGACTGGCGGGTTGTCGTTTCGCTCGAAACCCTGTCTGCTTTAGGGCGGGCCTTTGGCCCGTCAGCAGGTTTGGAAACCTGCGCTACAGTGGTGGCAGCGCGGAATGGCAGTGAGCGCGCGGTGCAGAGGCTGCGATCGCCAAAGCCGGCTTGAGCGGTTGTGGAGCAGACTGGCGGGTTGTCGCTTTGCTCGAAACCCTGTCTGCTTTAGGGCGGGCCTTTGGCCCGTCAGCAGGTTGGGTTCCGAGCGAAGCGAAAAGCCTGACAACCTGCGCTACGGTGGTGGCTGCGCGGGGGAGGGGCTATATCACTTCCAGCGCGCGGCGGGCTGCGGTGTCGAGGCGGGCGAGGCCGGATTTTACGGTCGCGTCCGTCGGGCCTTCGACCAGCAGGCGCAGCTTCGTCTCGGTGCCGGAATAACGCACGAGCACGCGGCCTTCCGCGCCGAGTTCGCGTTCCAGCGCGGCGATTTCGCCGGAAAGGGGCGGCAGCGCGTCGAGCGGGAGTTTTTCGCGCACGCGCAGGCTTGCCGTCGCCTGCGGGAATTTTTTCAACGCCTTGCGCAAGTCCGACAGGGGGCGCCCGGTCTCAAGCATCACCGCGAGCACTTTCAGCGCCGCCACAAGCCCGTCGCCCGTGCGCGAGATGTCGGAGAAAATGACGTGTCCCGACGACTCGCCGCCGAGCGTCGCGCCGGTGGCCAGCATTTTTTCGATCACGTAACGGTCGCCCACCGCGCTGCGTTCCACGCGTCCGCCCGCCGCGCGCACGGCGGCGTCCACGCCGAGGTTGCTCTGGACGGTGACGACCAGCGTGTCCGCCGCGAGGCAGCGGCGGCGCAGCGCGTGCAGCGCGAGCAGGGTGAGGAGTTCGTCGCCGTCGAGCACCGCGCCGTGTTCGTCGCAGAGGATGCAGCGGTCGCCGTCGCCGTCGTGCGCGATGCCGATTCGCGCGCCGGTTTCGCGCACGCGCGCGGCGAGTTTTCCGGGGTGCTCGCTGCCGACGCCGGCGTTGATGTTTTTGCCGTCCGGCTCGGCGCCGAGCGCGTCGATGGCCGCGCCGAACCCGCGCAGCACCATCGGGCTGGTGGCGCAGGTGGAGCCGTTGGCGGTGTCGAGCGCCACGCGCCAGCCGGCGAGCGCGCCCGGCGGCAGCAGGGAGCGCGTGGTTTCCAGATAGGCGGCGAGGCCGTCGATTTTGGGCAGCGGGCCGGCGGGCGTCGTGGCGGAGTCCTGCGGCGCGGGTTGTTCGCGTCCGCGCGTCGCGCCGGGCAGCAGGGTTTCGATTTCCGCCTCGTCGGTGTCGTTGAACTTGAGGCCGCGGTGGTCGAAGAATTTGATGCCGTTGTCGCCCGCCGGATTGTGCGAGGCGGTGATCATCACGCCTAGGAGCGCGCGTTCGCGCAACACCGCCGCCGCGACCGCCGGCGTCGGCACGATGCCGAGCGCGGCGGGCGACAGGCCGCCCGAGGCCAGCCCGGTCGCGACGGCCTGTTCCAGGCTCCAGCCCGAGCCGCGGGTGTCGCGACCGATCAGCGCGCGGGCCGGGGGGACGGGGCGCCCGGCCCGCGCGTTGACGAAATGCGCCGCGGCCTCGCCCAATCGCGCGGCAAAGTGTTCGTTGATCACCGGCCCGCCATACGGGCCGCGCACGCCATCGGTGCCGAAATAGGTTCGTTTCATCAGGAGGTTGTTAAAAGGTGCGTTTCAAAGCGGTCGTTTCTTTCGGGAACTTTGAAAAATCCGATTTAATCACGGAAGCGCGGAAGGACGGAAGGCGCGAAATGGTTTTGCAATGATTGTTTTTCATGAGATTCCGCGTTTCCGTCTTTCCGCGCTTTCGCGCTTCCGCGATTAGAAAAATGTGCCTTTGAGTTTTTCACAGTTGCCTTTCGTCGTTCGGCTTTCGGGGACTTTGAAGAATCCGGTTTAATCACGGAAGCGCGGAAGGACGGGAGGCGCGAAACTGGTTTTGCAATGATTGTTTTCATGAGATTCCGCGTTTCCGTCTTTCCGCGCTTTCGCGATTAAAAAAAGCCTTCCGGGGAAAGCATAGTCTCGACAGGGCCGCGCGTATCGGCGCGACTGGTGCGGATGACAGGAGCGATTCATCCCAGCAGTCCGGGCGCGGTTTGCCGTTCGCGGCGTGCGTTCGTCGTTTTCATGCTTTCGTCGTTGCTGGCGCGGGCGTTTTTCCTTCCGTCCGGTCTCCGGGCCGGCGAAACGGTTCCGCCGGCGTTTTCGGCGGCGGATGCCGCGCAGGTCCCGCCCGCCGCCGAACTCAGCGCGGGCGGCGCGCTCGTTTTGGGCGTGGTCGAGGGCATCACGGAGTTTCTGCCGGTCTCCTCCACCGGGCATCTCATCATCGCCTCGCACGCGCTGGGTCTCGAATCGGACGCGCCGTTGCGCGACGCCGCCGGGCGGACGCTTCGGGCCGGCGCGCCTTCGGCCCGGAATCCCGCCGGCGAGCCGCTCACGCTCAAGCTCGCGTCCGACGCCTACACGGTCATCATCCAGGCCGGCGCCATCGTCGCGGTGATGTTGCTTTATTGGCGGCGGCTCCGGTCCATGTTCGCCGGGTTGCTCGGGCGCGACGCCGCCGGGCTGCGCTTGGTGCGCAACATCAGCCTCGCGGTGTTTCCCGCCGCCTCGGTCGGGCTGGTTCTGCATTTGCTCAAGCTTGATGCGCGCTTGTTTTCCATCGAGGCGGTGGTCGTCGCGCTCGTCCTCGGGGCGTTGCTCATGTTTGCCGCCGAACGCTGGCGGCGCGTTCGCCGGCCTTGGCCCGAGGAGCAGGGGGATGCGCCGGGCGCGCGGCGCGACGTGTCGGATCTCACCGCGCGGCAGTCGCTCGGCATCGGCTTGATGCAATGCCTCGCGCTTTGGCCCGGCACCAGCCGTTCGATGGTGACGATGGTGGGGGGCTATTTTTGCGGACTTAGCCCGGCGCGGGCGGCGGAGTTCAGTTTTCTGGTTGGTTTGCCCACGCTGGGCGGGGCGGCGTTGTTGAAAGGCGTCTCCTCCGGCCCGGCGATGATCGCCGTGTTTGGCTGGCCGCATGTCCTTCTCGGCATCGTCGCGGCGGGGGTGTCGGCTGCGCTCGCGGTGACGTTTCTTGTCAGCTACCTCGGGCGGCACGGTTTGGGGGTGTTTGCGGTTTACCGCGTGCTCCTCGCGTTGGTGCTGGCGGGGTGGTTTTTGGTGTGAGGCGGGCAAGTAGCGTGATTCCCTTTGCGAATGAAAATCACACCAAGGAAGCCGTTAAGGGTAGGGCGAGACGTCCCGCCGAGCCGTGTGAGACGTCCCGCCGAGCCGTGTGAGACGTCCCGCCGAGCCGTGTGAGCCGCTCGCGGCTCGGCGGGCCGCCGCGCCCAACCCCTAACGGCGTCCGTAGTGTGATTTTCATTCGCCAAGGGAAACACACCACATGCCCCCCACACACCAAAAAACACCCCCCCACCA
>JAIRTK010000563.1 GCA_031254955.1 Opitutaceae bacterium | reverse complement strand
GCACAACTCATAAAAAAATCCGTGGACATCTGTGTAATCCGTGGACAATAAAAACGAACCGACAACCCGCGTGCCCACCGTGAACACCCAAAAGAACCCCCTCATCGTCATCCTGCTCCTCTCGACCATTGCCTGCGGCATCCTCGCCTGGACCCAATACCAGCGCGCGGCCCGGCTCACCGCCGCGTCCCTCTCCGGCGATGACCGCGCCGCCCTCATGCGCCAACTCGCCGCCGCCGAAACCCGCATCCGGGACCTCGAAGCCGCCCAAGCCGCCACCCCGTCCGGCCTGTCCGCCGGCACCGAAAACGAACGCCCGCGCCGCCGCGCTCCCGGCGCCCCGGCCACCGCCGCCGGCGACCCCCGCCGCGACTTCCGCGCGGGACGCGACGGCTTCCGCGCCATGAACGCCATGCTCGGCACCCCGGAAGGCGCGCGCCTCATGGCCGCGCAGCAAAAAGCCATGCTCGACAACCGCTACGCCCGGCTCTTCCAGAAACTCGACCTCCCGCCCGCTCAACTGGAAAAATTCAAATCCCTCCTTGTCGAAAAGGAAAACGTCATGCGCGACACCCTGGGCGCCGCCCGCGACGAAGGACTCGATTTCCGCTCCAGCCGCGACGAACTCCGCGCCCTCGTTGACCAGTCCAACACCGAACTCGACGCCGCCATCGCCGCCGCCATCGGCCAGGACAAGTTCGACGCCTACCAGACCTACCAGAA
Organism: Opitutaceae bacterium; assembly: GCA_031254955.1. GTDB lineage: Bacteria > Verrucomicrobiota > Verrucomicrobiia > Opitutales > Opitutaceae > Termitidicoccus. The sequence continues at coordinate 3,899 of JAIRTK010000563.1, read as the reverse complement.
AACGCAGGCCGAGCGCGCCGTCGTCTCGCAACTCGACCAACGCCTCAGCTACGCCGCCACCCCGCTCACGACCGCGCAAAGCGAGCGGCTCACCACCCTGCTGGCCTCGTCCGCATCCTCAACCGCGCCCGGCGGGGCGGATGCGCCCGCGCCGTCCTTTGGGGGCGCCCTCATGCCTTCCCGCATCCAGCTCACCGACGAAGTCGTCACCCAGGCGGCGGGCTTTCTCAACGCCTCACAAATCGAGGCGCTGAAGCAACTCCAATCCGAGCAGCAAAGCCAGCGTCAGCTCATGCAACTCATGCGCGATCAGGCCAACGCAAACCGTCCCCAGCGCGAATAAAATCCCCGCCGCGCCCGCCGTCTGACCCAATCCGTTCTCTTACGCTTACTCGTTCTCGTTCTCTTACGCTTACTCGTTCTCTTACTCGTTCTCGTTTTTTTAGTTTTTGCAGCATTTCGAGAACGAGAACGAGTAAGAGAACGAGAACGAGTAAGCGTAAGAGAACGATTGAGTCAGACAGCGGCATTACCTTCGCCCCCTTTACTGTTCACCCGCGCCAAGCTGGCCAATGGCACTCACGCGCGGTTGAGTTGTCCGAACCCATATCCCACCCGAGAAAATGCTCCGTCTCCCATTTCTCCGCGCCAAACGAACCACGCCGCCGCTGCGTTTATTCCTCTTTGCGACTCCGGTCGCCACCGTCACCACCGTCGCCACTGTCGCTACCGTCATCGCCTTCGCCACCGTCGCCGCTCTCGCCACCCTCGCCGCATTCGCGTCGGCGCCGCTCTTTTTCACCACCGCGCGGGCGCAGGATTTTTCCTCCGGGCGTTCACCCTCCGGTTCCTCTCCGTCGTCCGGCTCCGATTCGCAAGCCATCACCAATGCCTACCGGGCTGCGGAAGACCGACTGGCCTCGGGCGCGCCGGGCAGCGCCGGCGGCGCGAACGGCGCGAACGTTGCCGCGACCACCTCGACGGCCCCGCCCGCCACCACGCTGCAAACCGGCACGCCGACGAATCCCGAGGGCGATGCCATCGGCGTGACCTCGCGCGGGCTTGCGCTCAACGGCACGCCCTGGACGCCGGTCATGGGCGAGTTTCATTACGCGCGTTACCCCGAAGGCGAATGGCGGGACGAGTTGTTGAAAATGAAAAGCGGCGGCATCGACATCGTCGCGACCTATGTTTTCTGGATTCACCACGAAGAGATCGAAGGCGCGTTTGACTGGAGCGGGCGGCGCGACCTGCGGCGGTTTGTCGAGACCTGCAAGGAACTCGAACTGAAAGTCATCGTGCGCTGCGGCCCGTGGTGTCACGGCGAAGTGCGCAACGGCGGACTGCCCGACTGGCTGCTCGCCTCCGGCTGCCGGGTGCGCTCGGACGACCCGGCCTACATGGAAAAGGCGCGCGTGCTCTACACGCAAATCGCCGCGCAACTCAAAGGACTGCTCTGGAAAGACGGCGGCCCGGTGGTGGGCATCCAGCTCGAAAACGAATACCGCGGCCCCGCCGAGCATCTGCTCGCCCTGAAACGGATGGCCATCGACGCGGGCATCGACGTGCCGCTCTACACGCGCACCGGCTGGCCCGCCCTCACCAGCCCCATGCCGCCCGGCGAAATCCTGCCGCTGTTCGGCGTGTATGCGGAAGGCTTCTGGGACCGCGAAATGACCCCCATGCCGGGAAACTACTGGGCGGGCTTCCGCTTCTCGACCCTGCGCTCGGACAACAACATCGCCAACGAGGCGCTCGGACGCGGCGGCGTGACCGACGAGCCGGACACCGAATCGCATCCCTACCTCACATGCGAAATCGGCGGAGGCATGATGAGTTCCTACCACCGCCGCATCCTCAACGACCCGCGCGACATCGAATCCACCACCATCGTGAAACTCGGCTCCGGCGGCGTCTCCCCCGGCTACTACATGTATCACGGCGGCGAAAACCCCGACGGACTCCTCACCACGCTCGAAGAAAACCAATCCGCGCCGACCACGAACTGGAACGACCTGCCGGTCAAAAACTACGACTTCCAAGCCCCGCTGGGCGCCGCCGGACAATTCCGCCCGCACTTCCACCGACTGCGCCGCCTGCACCTGTTTGTCCACGATTTCGGCTACCTGCTGCCCGGCATGCCGGTCACGCTGCCGGAACGCCGCCCGCAAGGAAAAGACGACACGCGCACCCTGCGCTGGTCGGTGCGCTCGGACGGACACAGCGGCTTCATCTTCGTCAACAACTACCAACGGCTCCAGCCGATGCCCGCGCGCGAAGGCGTGCAGTTCGAACTCAACCTCGCCCGCGACCCGCTCAACCCCAACCCCAAAGCCGGCCCGACCAAAATCCCCGCCGCGCCCCTCGACGTGCCCGCCGACAGCGCCTTCATCCTCCCCTTCAACATGACGCTCGGCTACGGCGTCGAACTCGCCTACGCCACCGCGCAACCGCTCTGCCTGGTCGAGTCGTTCGACGGCAAAATGCGCAACTTCTTCTTTGCCGAAATCCCCGGCATCGTCCCCGAACTTGCCATCACCGACAACACCATCGACGGCGTCGCCGACGCGGGCGGACGCCAGCGAAAAGCCGACGGACTCATCCGCATCACCAGCCTCAAACCCTCGCAAAAACCCGCGCTCTCGCTCCGCTCCCGCAACGGCCACGGCATCCGCATCATCGTGCTCAGCCACGCCGATTCGCTCAACCTCTACAAACTCGAATGGGGCGACGAAGATTGCGTCATCCTCTCGCCCGCCCCCGTGACCATCGCGCCCGACCAGACACTCACCGTGCACACCGAAAACGCGGAACCGGTGAAACTGAAAATCCATCCGAGCTTCCCGCAACTCTTCCCCAAGAAAAAAGGATTTCTGCGCCAAGCCGGACAATTTATCGCCTGGATATTCCGCGAGCCAGGCCGCGAAGGCTCCATCTTCGAAACGCTCACGCTCCCCTCCGACCAAGCCGCCGCCGCCGGCGCCGCGTATCTGAAAAACGAACACACCGCCGCCCGCGCGAAAAAAATCCGCGCCGCCGGCCCCGCCCGTGAAATCCCCCTCGGACGCGCCCCCAAGCCCGTCCCCGCCGCGCCCACCGACGCCGACTTCGCCCAAGCCGCCATATGGGAAATCGAGCTGCCCGCGCCCCCCGCGCCCCGCGCCACCACCAACGTCACCACCACCGCCGCAGCCAACGCCACCACCACCGCCGCAGCCAACGTCACCGCCACCGCCGCAGCCAACGTCACCGCCGCCGCTGGCGGACCGCTGCTGCGCCTGCACTACGCCGGTGACGTGGCGCGCGTGCACCTCGGCGAAAAACTCATCATGGACGATTTCTACAACGGCCAGCCGCTCGACCTCCCGCTCGCCCGCTATCAGCAAGAACTCGCCGCGGGCGCGAAGCTGACAGTCTCGATTCTGCCGCTGCGCAAAGACTCCCCCGTTTACATGGCGGACGCCGCCCGCCCCCGCTTCGGAAAAAAAGCCGCAACCGCCGAGCTAATCCGCGCCGAACTCGTGCAACGCCACACGCACACCCTCATCGTCAAAGACACGGACGACGCCGACAAGGACGCCGACGACAAGGACACGGGAAAATAACGAATCCTTAAACTGTCCATAGATTACACAGATTTACACAGATTTTCACTAGAACGTGTCGTCATGAGATATTAAGCCAGAGGTAAAGACATCGGATTTGGACGGCGGCAAGGAAACTGGAGGCGTTTTTCACATAGCGTGTGGCAATCCCCCGCCAGCCCTTCAGTTTCAGGATGGCGTTCTCCACCAAATGCCGCAATCGATACAAATAACGGTCATAGGTTCTTGGTGCCACCCGATGCTTGCGCGGCGGGATGACTACTGTCATGCCACAGTGACGGGCGTTCTCTACAA
>JAIRTK010000502.1 GCA_031254955.1 Opitutaceae bacterium | reverse complement strand
CTTGGCGGTGGGGGCTGGCTTGGCGGTGGGGGCCGTCGGTGTCGTCGTGGCGAGGGGTATCGGCGCGGCGGGGCGGGCGGGAGGGAGGCGCATGGGGGGGGGCGCGTCCATGCGGGCGGGCGGGGAAACGGAAACCATCAGCAACGCGGCGGCGGCGGCGGTAGCGGCGCGGGCGCGGAGCTTGGGCCGGGCGGCGGGCAAGGCGTGTCTCTCCTTATTCTTGGTCGGTGTCGTCGTGCGCCTCGTCGTGGTCGGGCGTTTCGGGGTCGGTGTCGTCTTCCGCGATCGGTTCGTCGTCCTCGTGGACGAACTTGGGTTTGCGTTTGTTGGCCGGGAGCGGGGTGAGCATGACGTTGATTTGTTTGCCCATGCGGCGCGGTGGCGAGTCGGGCGCGCCCATGCCGGCGAGTTCGGTGATCGCTTTGTTCATCACGTCGAAGCCGAGTTCGGGGTGGGCGAGTTCGCGGCCTCGGAATTTGAGGCGGAGTTTGACTTTGCTGCCTTGGTTGAGGAAGTGTTCGCCGCGTTTGAGTTTGGTGAGGAAATCGTTTTCCGCGATGCGCACGGTGAATTCGATTTCTTTGATGCGGCTGGCGGTGACTTTCGCGTGGGAGCTTTTTTTCTGCTCTTCATACACGTATTTGCCGAAATCCATGATGCGGCAGACCGGGGGCTGGGCATTGGGGGCGACTTCCACCAGATCGAGGCCGACTTCGATGGCGAGGTGGAGCGCTTTTTCGGTTTGCATGATGCCGAGTTGTTTGCCTTCGGGGCTGATCACGCGGATTTGGGGAACTCTGATGCGGTGATTGCGACGGATGCCCGCAAACGGGTCGTTGTTGCGGCGTTGGTAGTGGCCGGGGCGGCGACCGCCACCGGAGGAGGGAAACGAGTTAGCCATTCAGTAGAGTTTGTGTTGCCTGTTCTGGGTCGGAAGGGTTTCTCGCGGGGAAGCGGAGCGGAGACAACCTTTTTTGCATCTTTTCGCGTCTTTTCGCGCCGGGTCAAGCCCGCGAGCGTTGTCCGGTCGGGGTGGGTGGCGGGCGATTCAAAGTGAGGCAGCGCGTCCGGAGGAGAAAGAGGAAAAAGAAAGGGGAACGATAGAGAGAACGAGAAAGAGAACGAGAACGAGAACGATAAGGAGAACGATAAAGGGCATTTTGAAAAATCCGATTTAATCATGGAGGCGCGGAGGGACGGAGGGCGCGAAATTATTTTGTAATGATTGTTTTTCATGGGATTCCGCGTTTCCGCGTTTCCGCGTTTCCGTGATTAAAGCTTTTTGTTTTTGAATTTTTCAAAGCGTCCTAAAGAGGAAAGGCGCGGAGAAAGAGGGCGGCGGGGTAGCGCGGCGGGGCCTTATTTTGAATCGCCCGCGTGTTTGGGCGGGGAAACGCATGGCCGTCCGGCGCGGGCATTTATCAGGCGGCGGGCGACGTTGACGGCGTTGGCGAAACTGCGCGGGCTGGCGGCGCCGCGGCCCGCGATGCCGAACGCCGTGCCGTGGTCGGGGCTGGTGCGCACGTGCGGCAGGCCGAGGGTGACGTTGACCGCTTCGTCGAAGTCGATGGTTTTCAAGGGCGCGAGGCCTTGGTCGTGGTAGAGCGCGACGAGCGCGTCGAACTCGCCGCGCAGGGCGCGCCCGAAGAGTGTGTCGCCGGGTTCGCAGCGCGACAGGCCGGGGTGCGCGGCGCGCAACGCGTCGAGCGCGGGGTCGATGCTCTCGCGTTCCTCGGTGCCGAGCAAGCCGCCTTCGCCGGCGTGGGGGTTGAGGCCGCACACGCCGATGCGCGGCGCGCCGGCCACGCCGTCGGCGCGCGCGAGTTGCGCGGCGGCGGCCACCGTGCGCGCCAGCAGCGCGGGCGTGAGGCGCGCGGGCACGTCGCGCAGCGGGATGTGCCAGGTGGCGAGGGCGACGCGGAGGCGTCCGCCGCAAAACGCCATCACCGGCTCGCCGCCCCAGCGCGCCGCGAAAAATTCCGTCTGGCCGGGGAACGCGTAGCCGGCCTTTTGCAGCCACGCCTTGCTCACGGGCGCGGTGACCACGCCGCAAAACTCGCCGCGCGCGACGCCCGCCGCCGCGCGTTCGAGCGCCGCCTGCGCGATGCGCGCGCCCGCGACGGAAGGCTGGCCGGGCGCGGCGGCAAACCCGCCCGCAAGCACCGCGTCGCCAGCGCTGGCGAGCCGTCGCGCGTCGCCATCCACGGCAACCAGTTGCGCATCGCGGGCGGGGAGCGAGCGGAGCCAGTCCGCGTGGCCGATTACCGCGATGTCGCGCGTCTCGGACGGGTGTTGTGCGAGCCAGGCGGCGATGATTTCCGGGCCGACGCCAGCCGGGTCGCCGCAAGTGAACGCGAGTTTCTTGAGAGCCGTCATGGGAGAAAAACTTTCAACTGCAACTTTAGGGAATTTCTAAAAATTTCCAAGACCCGGACAATCAAAAGGACGACCATGCCTCTCAAAAGGTTGACCACGTCGCAAAAGGACGACCACGCGCCTCAAAAACTCGACTTCGCTAACCGCTGGCGGGTTTATCCGGTGCTACCTACCCGGAGCCTGCATGACCGGCACCTCCTCGACTTTGTGCTTCGTGGCGATGGCAATAAGCGCGATCCACGCGCCGATCAAAACCAAGAACGCCGCGCCCACAAAAAGCCACAAGCCGCCTGCCGCACCCTTCATTTTTTCGCCCGTTTTCATTTTTTCGCCGTCGGCGACGCCGGCGTGGTGTCCGCCGCTCCGGTAGCCGCGGCGGACGGCCCGGATGTCGCGGCATCCGCTCCGGCAGCCGATGCGTCCGCTCCGGCAGCCGATGCGGGCGGCCCGGATTGAAGCGTCATTTTCAGAAACAACGGATCGGGACCGACAAACTTGATCTCGCGTGCAATGTCCACGCGCCCGGACTCGTCGCGCACGCGGACGCGCACCGGAAAACCGCCCGAGTAGCGCGCCAACGGCATTTGCACGATGAGCGGACGCTGCTCCTCCCCATCCGCGACGAGACGCACCGGCGCGCCGAAACCGCTCACAAACGCGCCCGCCGGCAACCCCTCGACCCTCACCGTGAAACTCACCGGACCGCCCGTCTTGTTGACAAGACGCACGAAATACTGGTTGCGCACCATGCCGGCATCCATCACGTAAGCCGCCCCCACCATGCGCGTGATACCGACAAACGCAGGCTTCACCGACAAAAACGCCGCCGCCGCCGCCCCCCCCCCCGCGCACATGATAAACGCGTAAACCAACGTGCGCGGACGCAGCCAACGCGTGCCCCTGCCCGCGAACCCATTGAGCGAATCATAACGCACCAACCCGCGCGCCCGCTTCAACCGCCCCATCACCTCATTGCACGCATCGATGCACGCCGCGCACCCGATGCACTCGATCTGAAGCCCCTGCCGGATATCGATTCCCGTCGGACAAACCTGCACGCAACGATGACAGTCGATGCAATCCCCCGCGCCCCCCATTCCCACCCTGCCCCGCGGCTCGCCGCGCGCCGCATCGTAACCGATCACCATCGAATGATCATCGATCAACGCCGACTGGATGCGCCCATACGGACAAATAATGATGCAAAGCTGCTCCCGAAACCACGCGAAATTAAAATACAAAATACCGCTGAACGCCACGACGAACAAAAACGCCCCCCCATGCGCCCCCGGCGCCCCCGCCACCATGCCCCACAACCCCGGAAGCGAGACAAAATACGCCAGAAACACATGCGCGACCGCCACCGAAACCACCACGAACACCCCATGCTTCAACCCCAGCCTGAACACCTTCCCCGCCGACCACGGCGCCGCCGCCAACCTGCGACGCCGCACCGCATCGCCCTCCAGCCGACGCTCGATCACCCGGTAAACATGCTCCAAAAAAACCGTCTGCGGACACGCCCAACCGCACCAGACGCGCCCCAGCAACGACGTGACCAGAAACAACGAAAACCCCAACCCCGCGATCAAGAAAAACAACAGCCACATATCCTGCGCCACCCACGTGCCGCCAAAAAAATGAAACCGCCGCTCGGCCACATCCAGAAACACCGCCGGATAGCCGCCCACCTTGAACCACGGCAACGCAAGATAGACCGCGATCAACAACCACCCCGACCAACGTCTGGCCCGCAAGAAACGCCCGCGCGCATCAGCCGGATAAAGGAAACGGCGCGAACCGTCGGCGCGGATGGTGGAGACCTCGTCGCGATTCGGCAACGTGACTTTCGGGACGGCAGCCATGCCCCTTATATCTACGGACAATTCTTTCCCGCGCAAACACTATCCGCGCGAGAACATGCGCCAGACTCCAAGCCCCTCTCCGAGGATATGCGCCAGCCTCCAAGCGCCCCCCAACGCCGGCCCGAGAGATATTAGAGCGGCAAGAGCATCCCCTCCCAAGAGTCCGGGGGAGGCAAAATAGCCTGGCCCGGGCGTCCTCGCCCATGCCCCCCGAACCGCCCTGCCTCGCGTTAAAGACCTATCCCCGATTTAAAGATTTTCTCTTTTTAACCACGGAGACACGGAGAACACGAAGCTTACTTTGAAGCGCACCTCATGCCCCTGACGCGGGGTTCATGGTTCCCGCGCCTCGATTTTTCGTCATTGGAATTTTTCCGGGATTCGGGCGTGTTGGCATCCGTAATTTCTCGCCCGCCATGCGCTCCATCCGTCGCCGCTCCGCCGCCACGCTCACCCTCACCGCCGAGGCGGCGCGGCGTTTTCACCGGCGCGCGCTCGGCCTGGACGCGCCCCACACCGACACCGGCGCGGC
>JAIRTK010000428.1 GCA_031254955.1 Opitutaceae bacterium | reverse complement strand
CCCGCCTCGCTGCCGCGCCCGCTGCTGGTCGAAAACGGACGCAGCTACGGCTGGATCACCGACAAAATCTGCGGCATCGTCGAAGGCAGGACACCCACCTGGTGGTGGTGGAGCTTCATCGTCGCCTGCTTTGTCGCGTCGTGGACGGTCGCGGGCCTCACCTATCTGGTGTCCACCGGCGTCGGCGTCTGGGGCCATGCGAATCCGGTCAACTGGGCGTGGGACATCGTGAACTTCGTGTTCTGGATCGGCATCGGGCACGCCGGCACGCTCATCTCCGCCATCCTGTGCCTGCTGCGACAGAAATGGCGCACGTCGATCAACCGCGCCGCCGAGGCCATGACGATTTTCGCGGTCGTGTGCGCGGGCATCTTCCCGGTGTTTCACGTCGGGCGCGTCTGGTTCGCGTGGTTCCTCTTCCCGATTCCGAACTCCAACAACATCTGGCAAAACTACCGCTCGCCGCTCGAGTGGGACGTGTTTGCCGTCTCCACCTACGCGACGGTGTCGGTGCTCTTCTGGTATGTCGGCCTCGTGCCCGACCTCGCGATTTTGCGCGACCGCTTCTTCAACGCCGGGCGCAAGGCGCGCGCCTTCCTCTACGGCCTGTTCGCGCTCGGCTGGCGCGGCTCGAACCGCCACTGGAGCAACTACGAGATGGCCTACATCATCCTCGCCGGCGTCTCCACGCCGCTCGTGCTCTCGGTGCACACCATCGTGTCGTTCGACTTCGCGGTCTCGCTGCTGCCCGGCTGGCACACGACGATTTTTCCCCCGTATTTCGTGGCCGGCGCGGTGTTTTCCGGGTTCGGCATGGTGCTCACGCTCATGCTGCCGTTGCGCGTGATTCTCAAGCTGGAGGACCTCATCACGCAGTATCACATCGACTGCATGTGCAAGATCGCCCTCGCGACCGGCTCGATGGTGGGCTACGCCTACATCATGGAGTTCTTCATCGCGTGGTATGGCTCCAATCCCTACGAGGGCTTCGCCTTCATCAACCGCGCCTTCGGCCCGTATGCGTGGGCCTACTGGATCATGTTCCTGTGCAACGTCATCACGCCGCAGTTGTTCTGGTTCAAGAAACTCCGCCGCAACCTCGTCGCCGTGTGGATCATCTCGATCTTCATCAACGTCGGCATGTGGTTCGAGCGCTTCGTCATCATCGTGACCTCGCTGGCGCGCGACTTCCTGCCGTCGAGCTGGGGCTACTACTCGCCGTCCATCGTGGAAATCTTCACGTTCTTCGGCACGTTCGGCGTGTTCTCGGTGCTCTTCCTCCTGTTCATCCGCTTCCTCCCCATCATGCCGATGGCCGAGCTGAAAGCCGTCACCCCGCAAGCCGACCCGCACGCGCACCACGGGCACGGGAAACACTGACAAACCCCCCGTCATGGCCGCCCAACCCAACAGCCTCATCGCCACCTTCGAGACCACCGCCGGCATCCTGCGCGCGGCGGAGACGGTGCGTGACGCCGGTTACAAACACTGGGACTGCATCACACCGTTTCCCGTCCACGGCCTGGACAAGGCCATGGGCGTGGCCCGCTCCCGCGTGCCGCGCTTCTCGCTTGCCGGCGGCATCACCGGCTTCTGCACCGGCATGTCGATGATCTGGTTCATGAACAAGTTCGACTACCCGCTGATCGTGGGCGGCAAGCCGTTTTTCAGCCCCCTGTTCGCGTTTCCCGTCTCCTACGAACTCACGATTCTTTTCACCGCCTTCGCCACCATCGGCGGCATGCTCTTCCTCAACCGCCTGCCGATGCACTACCACCCGGTGCTCAAATACGACCACATCCACCGCGGCCTCGACGACCGGTTTTTCATCGTCATCGAGTCCCGCGACCCGAAATTCAACCTCGAAGCCACCCGCGCCCTGCTCGAAAAGGCCGGCGGCGCCGACATCACCGAACTGGAAGCCTGAGCCATGCGTTACGCCTACCTCGCACTCGCCCTCTTCTGCGTGGCCCTCGTGTCCCTCCTCGGCTTTCGCGGCATGACCTCCACCAAACCGCCCAACGAAGTGTTTCCCGACACCTTTTTCCCCGAGATGAGCCGCCAGGCGAAATTCAAGCCGCAGGCCTCCACGCCCTTCTTCGCCGACGGACGCGCCGACCGCCCGCTGCCCGCCGGCGCCGTCCCGCGCGGCGAGCTTCGCGAAGACGACTTTCTCCATCAGGGCAAAAACGCGAAAGGCGAATTTGCCCGCGGATTTCCCTCGGAGATTCTCATCGACGCCCGGCTCATGACGCGCGGCCAGGAACGCTACACCATCTACTGCCTCCCCTGCCACGGCGCGCTGGGCGACGGCAACGGCATCACCAAATCCTACGGCATGGGCACCACGTCCGCCTACCACGACGACCGCCTCCGCCAGATGCCCGAAGGCGAGATATTCAACACCATCACCCACGGCAAAAACACCATGATGTCCTACGCGGACAAACTCTCCGCGCAAGACCGCTGGGCCGTCATCGCCTACGTGCGCGCCCTCCAGCGCGCCGAGACCGGCACCCCCGCCGACGTGCCGCCCAGCCACAAACCGGAGCTAGGACTGCAATGAGCACCCGCGCCGCCGCCTCCTCCGCCCCCGCCACACCGCTCCCCGCCGCCGCCGGGACGAAACCCGCCGCCGCCGCGGGCCGCGCGCTCGCCCTCGGCCTCGCCGGCCTCGCCGCCACCGCCGCCGGCTTCTTCCTCACGCCCGACACCCACGCATTCGCGCTCGCCTACCTCACCGGCCTCTCCTTCTGGATCGCCGTCGCCATCGGCATGCTCATCATGGTGATGATCCACTACGTGCTCGACGCCTCCTGGTCGGTCGCCCTCCGCCGCCAGTATGAACACTGGCTCGCCGGCGTGAAATGGCTCGCCCTCCTCTTCGTCCCCCTCCTCGTCGCCACCTGGGTGAAACCCGGCAGCATCTGGCCCTGGACCGACCTTGCCACCCCGCTCCACGGCGGACACGGCACCATCGGCGACGATATTCTTTACATCAAAAAATCCGCCTTCCTGAACCCCGCCGCCCTCACCCTCGGCACCATCGCCTTCTTCGGCCTCTGGATGCTCCTCGCCGCCCGCCTGCGCGCCTGTTCCTTCGCGCAGGACGACGACGGCGACCTCAAATGGACGCGCAAAGCCCGCGTCGCCGCCGCCGCCGGCCTGCCCGTGATGGCCGTCACGCTGACCCTCGCCGCCATCTACTGGATGAAGAGCCTCGAATACCACTGGTTCTCCACCATGTATGGCGTCTGGTTCTTTGCCGACTGCGCCCGCGCCGCGCTTTCCATCGGCGTGCTCCTCTCGCTCCGCCTGTATTCACGCGGCGACTACAAAGGCATCCTCAACACCCACCACCTCCACTCCGTCGGCCAGCTCATCTTCGCCTTCACCGTCTTCTGGGCCTACATCTCCTTCTCCCAATACTTCCTCATCTGGAACGCCAACGTCCCCGAGGAAACCTTCTGGTACAACCTCCGCGAACTCAGCGCCGAAGGCGCGTTCAACCAATGGGGCTGGGTCGGCATGGCCCTCGTCTTCGGCCACTTCCTCCTCCCCTTCCTCTACCTCCTCTCCTACAAAAACAAAGTCACCCGCGCCCGCCTGCGCGCCGTGGTTGTCTGGATACTCGTCGTCATCCTCATCGACCTCTGCTACAACATCCTGCCCGCCGCGAAAGACGCGCGCGGCCAGCCCCAACCCTTCCTCTCGCTCAATCTCCTCTGGGTGCTGACCACCCTCGCCGGCGCCGGCGGCCTCTGCGCCTGGGCCTATCTGCGCAGCCTCCCGACCCGCAAACTCATCCCCATCCGCGACCCGCGCATCGACGAATGCCTCACGCATCATGATTGATCCCAACACCAACTCCGCGCCATCAGGCCCCCGCTTCTGGGCCGCCGTCATCGCGACCGCGAGCGTGTTTGCCCTATTTGCCCTCATCCTGCTCATCGCCTACATCCCCCGGCGCCCCGAATCCCCCGGCGCCGGCACGACCAGCGAGCTGACCCCCGCCGAACGCGCCGCGCGCCTGGCGGAAATGCAGACCAAGGAAAAAACCGCCGCCACGACCTACGGCTGGGCGAACCCGGAGAAAACCGCCGTCCGCCTCCCCCTCGACCGCGCGATGGAACTCACCATCCACGAACTCAACGCAAAACGGGAGAAACAAAAATGACCCCGCCCGCCCGCCCCGTCCGCCCCCCGCCTTCCGCAATCCGCATTTCCTGAAATGGAAAGCCTCTTCCCCATCATCGCAGTCACCACCGGCGCGGCCATCACGGCCACGGCGGTGTATGCGCTGCGCTGGTCCTCGAAGCACGGCCAGCTTCGCGACTTCGAGAAAAACGCCGCCTCCATTTTCGACGAAAAAGAACCCGTCGGCCACCCCACCGACTTCTTCCCGCAAAAACGCCGCAAACCCAAAACCACCACACCCGCCACCTGACCCGCCACAAACACCACCACCAACCCCCTCTTTCTCTTTATTCTTTATCTTTCCTCTTTCTCTTTTTCGGGCGAAAGCCAAGGACGAAAGAGATTTCGAGCGAAGCGACAACCCGCCAAGATAAAGAATAAAAAGAAAGAAACAAATCCACGCCGCCCGCCCGAAAACCCGGTATCCGCGCTCTCCCTCCCTTTCGCAAATGTCCACCACTCCCAACCCCGCCGCCTCCATCAATCCCGGCAGCCCGCCCGACCTCGCCGCGCGCGCCGAATTGAGCGAGATTGATGCGTCCACGCGCAACCCCGCGGTCTTTTTCCTCTGCTCGTCCATGCTCTGGCTGCTCGCCGGCACGGCCCTGGCCCTCATCGCCTCCTTCAAACTCCACACGCCGCACTTCCTCGGCGATCTGGAATGGCTCACCTTTGGCCGCGCCCGCGCCGCCCACCTCAACACCATCATCTACGGCTGGTCGCTCAACGCCTCCTTCGCCGTGGCCTTCTGGCTCACGGCGCGCCTCTCGCGCTCCATCCTCCGCCACGCCGGCATCCTCATGGCCGCCGGCGTGTTCTGGAACACCGGCGTCACCGCCGGCGTGCTCGGCATCCTGGCCGGCGACTCCACCTCCATCGAATGGCTGGAATTCCCCGCCTACGCCGCGCCCATGCTCCTCGTCGCCTACGCCCTCATCGGCGCATGGGCCGTCATCACCTTCCGCTTCGGCAAGTCCGGGCACATCTACGTCTCGCAATGGTATATCCTGGCGGCGCTCTTCTGGTTTCCCTGGCTCTATTCCATCGCGCAAATCATGCTCCTCCTCGCCCCCGCGCACGGCACCGTGCAAGCGCTCGTCAACTGGTGGTTCGCGCACAACCTCCCCGGCCTCTGGTTCACCCCCATCGGCCTCGGCGCGATCTATTATTTCCTGCCCAAAGTATTGGGAAAACCGATCCACTCCTACCACCTCGCGCTCCTCGGCTTCTGGTCGTTCGCCATCTTCTCCGGCTGGACCGGCGCGGCCCGCCTCGCCGGCGGCCCCGTCCCCGCATGGGTCGTCACCGCCGGCATCGCCGCCGGCTTCATGATGCTCCTGCCCGTCATCGTCACCGCCATCAACTACCACCTCACGATGACCGGCGGCTTCGGCGCGCTGAAATTCAGCCCCACGCTCCGCTTCATCGTCTTCGGCGCCTTCAACTACACCCTCGCCGGCCTCATCGGCTCCCTCCAAGCCGACCGCGCCATCAGCGAAACACTCCACTTCACCCACTTCACCATCGCCCACGCCCACCAAGGCATGTATGCCTTCTTCACGATGGTGATGTTCGGCTCCATCTACTACATCCTCCCGCGCCTCCTCCTCCGCGAATGGCCCTCGGCCATGCTCATCCGCGTGCACTTCTGGACCACCGCGACCGGCGCGACCCTCTACATCCTCGCCCTCTCCATCGGCGGCGCCATCCAAGGCTGGATGATAAACGCCCTCGACGCCCAAGGCGGACTGCTCCACCCCCAGGTCCTCGACATCGTAAAAGCCACCCTCCCCTGGCTCTTCTCGCGCAGCATCGCCGGCATGCTCGTCACCATCGGACACCTCGCCTTCGCGGTGAACTTCTGCTGGATGCTCTTCCGCGACCCCGCCGCCCCCCGGCACACCGCCCCCACGCTCTTCCACGACCCCGCCGAAACGGAGGAACCCTCATGAACCGCGCCCCGCTCCTGCTCCTCGGCATCTTCTTCGCGCTCGCCTTTTCCTGGACGGGCATCGTCCTCGTCAACCACATCAGCTACGGACGCCTCCAGCCCGTTTACGACGAAAACGAAGACAAAACCTTCCCGCTCGCCCTCCCCGGCCTCGCCGCGGAAGGCAAACTCGTTTACCAAGACCTCGGCTGCATCTCCTGCCACACCCAACAAGTCCGCCGCCCCGGCTACGGCGCCGACACCCTCCGCAACTGGGGCGAACGCCAAAGCGTGGCCCGCGACTACATCCGCGACGGACGCGTCCTCCTCGGCACCATGCGCACCGGCCCCGACCTCCGCAACATCGGCGCCCGCCAAGTCGGCGACGCCGGACGCGAATGGCACGCCAAACACCTCTACGACCCCGCCATCACCTCGCCCGGCTCGAACATGCCCCCCTTCGCCTTCCTCTTCAAAACGCGCCCAATCACCGGCGACCCCTCGCCCAAGGCGATCCACCGATGGCTCCCCCCAAAAAACCAGCCGCCCGCCGGCCACGAAACCGTCCCCACCCGCCGCGCCGAAGCCCTAGTCGAATACCTCCTCAACCTGAAAGACACCTACACCTACCCCGAAGAAGCCAAACGCGTTTACATCGACCTCACCCCCGCCGCCCCCACGCTCTTCCACGACCCCGCCGA
>JAIRTK010000378.1 GCA_031254955.1 Opitutaceae bacterium | reverse complement strand
GTTTCGTGGTAGGTCTCGAACTCCTCGCCGAATTTTGCGAGGAAGCTTTGGGTGGGCCAGGCGCAGCCTTCGCCCATGGCGCAGATGGTGCGGCCGGGGATCTGGTCGGCGACGGCTTTGAGGAGCGCGGCGTCCTCGCGGCGGGCGGCGCCGCGGACCATGCGGGTGGTGATTTTTCGCATCCACAGCGAGCCTTCGCGGCAGGGGGTGCACTGGCCGCAGGATTCGTGGGCGTAGAAGGCGTTGATGTTGGCGAGGGCCTCGACCATGTTGACGGTGTCGTCCATGACGATGAGGCCGCCGGAGCCGCCCATGGTGCCGCAGGCGGCGAGGGTGTCGAAGTCGAGCGGGAGGTCCTCCATCGCGAGTTCGCGGGTGGTGCCGTCTTTGTTTTTCAGGGTGAATTTCTCGCCGAAGCGGAGGACTTTGGCGGAGGAGCCGCCGGGGATGACGGCTTTCAGTTTGCGGCCGGGGAGCGGGCCGCCGCACACGTCGTGGAGGAGCTGGCCGAGGGTGATTTTGCCGCATTCGTATTCGTAGGCGCCGGGGCGTCGCACGTGGCCGGAGACGCCGAAGATGCGCGTGCCGGTGTTGTTGGGCGTGCCGATTTTCGCGTATTCGGCGCCGCCCATGTCGATGATGTGTTTAACGTGGCAGAGGGTTTCGACGTTGTTGACGATGGTGGGGCATTGGTAGAGGCCGAGGACGGCGGGGAAGTAGGGGGGTTTGATGCGGGGGTTGGCGCGTTTGCCTTCGAGGGATTCGATGAGGCCGGTCTCCTCGCCGCAGATGTAGGCGCCGGCGCCGCGGTGGACGTGGATTTCGCAGGAGTAGCCGGTGCCGAGGATGTTGGGGCCGACGAGGTTTTTCGCGCGGGCTTCGGCGATGGCGTGTTCGAGGAGGCGCGCGCCGCGGGGCATCTCGCCGCGGATGTAGATGTAGGCGTGTTTCACGTCGTTCGCGAAACAGGAGAGCATCGTGCCTTCGATGAGTTGGTGCGGGTCTTGGTGGATGATGTAGCGGTCCTTGAAGGTGCCGGGTTCGGATTCGTCGGCATTGACGACGAGGTAGATGGGTTTGTCGCTTTTGCGGTCGACGAGGCTCCATTTCACGCCGGCGGGGAAGCCCGCGCCGCCGCGTCCGCGCAGGCCGGATTGTTTCACCTCGTCGCGGAGTTCGGCGGGGGGGCGCGTGATGGCGCGGCGGAGGGTTTCGTAGCCGCCGTGGCGCAGGTAGCAGTCGATGTCGGGCGTGTAGCCGGGTTCGTCGATGTGCTGGAAAATGATGCGGCGTTGTTGCGGTGCGGACATGGCTGTCTTATTTTTTGACGGTGATGGCCTCGTGTTTTTCCCGTGCCCGGCGTCGGATTTCGGCGCGGGTTGATTCGGAGAAGGTGGGCTCCAATTTGCTGATGTGATGTTCGATTTTCGAAGCGATTTCCGGATTTTTTTCCAAAAAAGAATTCTTTTGGGCGACGTAAAACCAGAAGAGTGCCTTGTCAGGGGCCTTTGCAAGGCCGTGGCCATCGAGATAGGCGCGGGCCATTCTGTATTGGGCGAGGACATGGCCCTTATCGGCAGATTTTTGAAGCCAGAGGACGGCTTCGGCGGGGTTCTTTTTCACGCCAACGCCATCGTGATACAAGGCTCCCAGATTATATTGCGCACCGGCGTGTCCCTGCCCGGCGGCTTTGTTATACCAGAAGACGGCTTTTTCATTGTTTTTTGGGATGCCAAGACCCTTCTCATAACGAAAGGCGAGAAAGTATTGCGATATGGCGAATCCCTGTTTGGCGGCTTGTTGAAATAGTTTTGTGGCGGAGGCTTCGTCCTTTTCAACAACTTCTCCCTTGGAATACATGAGGGCGAGGTTGTGTTGCGCCTTTGCATAGCCCCTGTCGGCGGCACTTTTGAACCATTTGAATGCGTCGGGGAGGGATTTTTCGACGCCGTTTCCGAAAATGTATTTTTTGCCGAGTTCGTTTTGCGCGTCGAGGTCGCCCCGTTCGGCCTTGGCGGTCAGTTCGGCGATTGACGGCGCAGGCGGGCCGGAACCGGGTTCCGCGCCTCGGAGAAGCGGCGTGGCGAACAGGACGATGGTCAGGGCGATGGTTTGGAATGGGCGGTTCATTGCGGGAGCAGGACGTGGCGGGCGGCGGCGGTTAATTTCAGTCTTACGATAAAATCGTATGACTGGAGTTTGCCTTTTAAAGGCATGGCAATTTGATGATTTTTCAACCTTACGATTTTGTCGTAAGGTTGGTTAAGCAACGCCTCTTGCTGGTTCATTTCCAAAGTGTTAGTCAGCCCGTTACAATTTGTAACGGGCTGTGGTGTTGTTGATACGAGCAATTCACGCATACCTTGCGTGCAGTTAGTCCAGACTGAGCGGACTTGTTTGCCTTCAAAAAGTTTGCGGCTCATGGCATGGCGGTGCCGCTGGCGGCGGGTTGGGCGGCACCGGCCTTTATTTGCGCGGCGAGCTGGCGGGCTTTTCCGGGGGTCACGTTTTCGTGGAGGTCGTCGTCGATCATCACGACGGGCGCGGTGCCGCAGCTGGCGAGGCATTCGACAAACTCGATGGTCGCGCCGCCGTCGGGCGTGACTTCGTCGAGT
>JAIRTK010000366.1 GCA_031254955.1 Opitutaceae bacterium | reverse complement strand
GCCGCCGCGCCGGATGCGCGCGCGTTTGCCGAACGGCTTGGCTCGCTCTATGCCCTCTCGCACCGCTCCGATTGCGTCTTCGGCTCACCGCTCGGGCCGTTCCAGCACCGGGCGCACTCGCTCCATGTGCCCCGGTTCGTTTATTTCGGCCCCGACTCGCACGATGAATCCCTCCGCCTCGCCTTCCATGCGGGCTTCGAGAGCGCGGATCTGCGCGGTTCGCTCGCGCTGCTGCGCCTGATCGAGGGCCTCGCGCGCGCCCCCGATCTCGGCCAGGGGCTGAACCTCTCCTTCTTTCCGCTCGTCGATGTCGCCGGCCTTTTCCACGGCGCGACCGACCGCGACCTTTCACGCGCCGACTGGGGGCAGTCGCGCGCGCCCGAAATCGACCTGTTGCAAAAGGACGCCCGCGCCCGCGGCTACCACGGATTCGTGCGCGTCGAAACCGGACGCGATTTCGACGGCATCGGCGCGCGGCTCCGCGCCCACGCCGACGCGTCCGTCAGCATGACCGGGGTCGAGCTTGTCAACTCCGCCGACTTCGAGCCGCTGCCTGTCCGCTGGGAGGCCGACGCCGACCCCGACGCCCCCGTGCCCGACGGCCCGTTGACCATCGACGACGACCTGCCTTTCCGCGCGTTTGAACTCACGCTGCGCGTCCCCGATGCCTGGGACGGCGCGACCTACGGCGAGGCCGTCGCCACCGTGTTGAAACGCTTCATCCTCCACTATCGCGGCCACCATGCCCACGGCCTGCATCTGTGACCCAACCCATCGCCGCCTCCCCATCGTTCTCCTTATCGTTCTCTTACTCGTTCTCGTTCTCGTTCTCTCGTCTGTTTTGGGAACGTTTCGAGAGCAGAAGAGAGAAGAGTAAGAGTAAGAGAGAACGAGAAAGAGAACGAGTAAAAGAGAATGAGAAAGAGTAAGCGAAAGAGAAAAAGAAAAGAGAACGAGAACGAGAACGAGTAAGAGAACGATAAGGAGAACGAGGAGGAACAAAAATCACCCGTCACATGCTTCAACGAACCTTTCCGCATAATTCTCTCGCATTGAAAACGCCCCTTGGGCGCGGGAGCGCCGGTAGGGAGGCCTCTCCGAGGCCTCCGCGCGAACGCTCCGCCTTCCCCATGAAAATTCAAACCGCCAGCCCCATAAACCGTCAGCCCCGCCCGACGGAGACCTCGCCGAAGCCTCCCTGTCGGCGCTCCCGCGCCGGACCTCTTGCGTTGGCGACAAAAGCAACCGAAACAACCCTGACCACCCCTTCTCCCGTGCGCGATTTGCACGACTTGCTGGCGCCGCTGCTCGAACTGGCCGAGCAAAGCCACGACCTCATCGGCTCGATGGCCGGGACGTTTCGCGCCGGAAGCGCGCGTCATGGCATCCCGCGCTTCGTGTTTGTCGGGCCGCCCGCCGCCCACGAGCCTATCCGGCTCGGGCTTTTTGCCGGCCTGCACGGCGACGAACCCGCGGGCTGCGAGGCGCTCGTGCGCTTCCTTTGCGACCTGGAGGACAACCCGGAGGAGGTGGCCGGCTATGATCTCATCGCCTATCCCCTCTGCAATCCCACCGGCTACGCGGACAACACGCGGCCCAATTCCTCCGGGCGCGACCTCAACCGCGAATTCTGGCGCGGCTCGTTTCAGCCCGAAGTGCGCATCCTTGAGCGCGAACTGCGCGCGCACCGCTTCGACGGCCTCATCACGCTTCATGCCGACGACACCTGCGACGGCGTTTACGGCTACACGCACGGACGCGTGTTGAACGAGGCCCTGCTCCGGCCCGCGCTCGACGCCGGCGCGCGCCACCTGCCGCGCGACACCCGCCCCCGCATCGACGGCTTCACCGCCGCCGAAGGCATCATCCGCGAGTGTTTCCAAGGCGTGCTGACCGCGCCGCCCGAACAGACGCCGCGCCCGTTCGACGTGATTTTTGAAACCCCCGCGCTCGCGCCGCTCCCGTTGCAAGTCGAGGCGGCGGTCGCCGCGCTGCATTCCATCCTGGCGCACTACCGCCGGTTCATCGCCTACGGCCAATATCTCTGATGTCCCTTTTCCGCCGCCAACGCTCCGCCCTGCCGGGCCTCAACCTCACGCTCGGCTTCACCGTCCTCTACCTCGGCCTCGTCGTGCTCCTGCCGCTCTCCGCCGCGTTCATCCGCGCCTTCGGCATGACGTGGGAGGAATTCGGCGCGGCGGTCGCCTCGCCGCGCGTGCTCGCCTCCTACCGCATCACGTTTCTCGCGTCCCTCGCCGCCGCGCTCGTCAACATGGTCTTCGGCCTCGTCGTGGCCTGGGTGCTCACGCGCTACCGCTTTCCCGGCAAACGCCTCGTGGACGCGCTGGTGGACCTGCCCTTCGCGCTGCCCACCGCCGTCGCCGGCATCGCGCTCACGAGCATTTATGCGAAAAACGGCTGGGTCGGCGCCTGGCTCGACCCGGACGGACGCATGTTCCAGAAATTCTTCGCGCACGAAGGACTGCTGGGCCGGCTCACCGGGCTGGACCTTTCCGGCCTCAAGCTCGCCTACTCGGAAACCGGCGTGTTCATCGCGCTCACCTTCATCGGCCTGCCCTTCGTCGTGCGCACCGTCCAGCCCGTCCTTGAGGAACTCGATCCCGGGCTTGAGGAGGCGTCGGCCACCCTCGGCGCCAGCCGCTGGAAAACCGTCACGCGCGTCGTGCTGCCCGAGGTTTGCCCGGCGCTCATCACCGGCTTCGCGCTGGCCTTCGCGCGCGCCCTCGGCGAATACGGCTCGGTCGTGTTCATCTCGGGCAACATGCCCATGCGCACCGAAATCACCCCCTTCCTCATCATCACCCGGCTCGGCGAATACGACTACCGCGGCGCGACCGCCATCGCCGTCGTCCTGCTGCTCGCGTCGTTCGTGCTGCTGCTCCTCGTCAACCTCCTCCAGAAATGGAGCCGCCGCCATCACGCGGTGTAGCGCCCTTTTTCAACAACAACCCATCCCTCCTCCCTCCGCGCCGCCGCCATGTCCGCCTCCCCCGTCTCCACGCTTGCCCGCCGCCGCCGCCCCGCCGCCGCCGCCACCGCCGCGCCGCCGCGCGCCACCCACGACGCGCCCTGGGTGCGCTGGCTCCTGATTGTCACCGCGCTCGGGTTCATCACCGCGTTTCTCGTGCTGCCGCTCGCCGCCGTCTTCACCGAGGCGCTGCGCTCGGGCGCCGGCGCATATCTCGCCGCGCTGGCCGATCCCGACGCGCTCGCCGCCATCCGCCTCACGCTGCTCACCGTGGCGTTTGCCGTGCCCGCGAACCTCGTCTTCGGCGTCGCGGCGGCGTGGGCCGTCGCGAAGTTCGACTTCCCCGGCAAAAGCCTGCTCGTCACGCTCATCGACCTGCCCTTCGCCGTGTCGCCCGTCATCGCGGGCCTCATCTTCGTGCTGGTTTTCGGACTGCACGGCTGGCTCGGCCAGTATCTCAACGCCGCCGACCCCTGGCTCCCGGCGTTGCGCGACTGGCTCGCCGCGCGCGACATCCGCATCGTGTTTGCCACGCCCGGCATCGTGCTCGCCACCGTGTTTGTCACCTTCCCCTTTGTCGCGCGCGAACTCATCCCCGTCATGCAAACACAAGGCAGCGACGAGGAACACGCCGCGCTCACGCTCGGCGCGAGCGGCTGGCAGACCTTCCGGCGCGTCACGCTCCCCAACATCAAATGGGGCCTCTTCTACGGCGTGATCCTCTGCAACGCCCGCGCCATGGGCGAATTTGGCGCCGTCTCCGTCGTGAGCGGACACATCCGCGGCGAGACCAACACCATGCCCCTGCACGTGGAAATCCTCTACAACGAATACCAGTCCGCCGCCGCGTTCTCCGTGGCCTCGCTCCTCGCGCTCCTCGCCATCGTGACCCTCGTCGCCAAAGCCATCATCGAACGCCAAGCATCCGCCTGACCCGGCGGGGGTAAAAATTAGAAATTAGAAATTAGGAATTAGAAATTAAAAAACAAATCCATGCCCGCCGCTCCCATTCCCATTTCCTCGCCACCCGCGCAGCCGGAGTCTTTCTAAATCCTAATTTCTAATTCCTAATTTATTCCGCCCTTCAGATGAGCATCACCGCCACCGGCATTAGCAAAACCTTCGGGCGCTTCGTCGCGCTCGACAACATCAGCCTGCGCGTGCCCGCCGGCAAACTCGTCGCGTTGCTCGGCCCCTCCGGCTCCGGCAAAACCACCCTCCTCCGCATCATCGCCGGACTGGAATTCCCCGACGCCGGCGGCGGACGCATCGCCTTCCACGGCGAGGACGTCACCCGCGTGCCCGCCGGCAAACGCGGCGTCGGCTTTGTTTTTCAACACTACGCGCTCTTCCGCCACATGACCGTGTTTGACAACGTCGCCTTCGGCCTGCGCGTGCGCCCCCGCGCCCGACGCCCCGCCCGCGCCGAAATCGCCGGACGCGTCAACGAACTCCTCCACCTCGTGCAACTCGACGGGCTTGACCGCCGCTACCCCGGCCAGCTCTCCGGCGGCCAGCGCCAGCGCGTCGCCCTCGCCCGCGCCCTCGCCGTCCGCCCCCGCGTGCTGCTCCTCGACGAACCCTTTGGCGCGCTCGACGCGAAAGTCCGCAAGGAACTCCGCCGCTGGCTCCGCAAATTCCACGAGGAAATCCAACTCACCACCATCTTCGTCACGCACGACCAAGAGGAGGCCCTCGAAATTGCCGACGAAGTTGTCATCATGAACAAAGCCCGCATCGAGCAAGTCGGCGCGCCGCGTGACGTTTACGACCGCCCCGCCTCGCCCTTCGTGCACACATTCATCGGCGACGTGAACATCCTGCGCGACAGCGCCGCCTGGGGCGCCACCGGCCCCATCCACGACAACGGACGCCTCGCCGCCGACGGACTCGTTTACGTCCGCCCGCACGAAATCGAAGTCCTCCCGCACGACCCCGCCGCCGCCGGCATCACCGCCGCGCTCCGCCACGCGCACACCGCCGGCCCCCGCGCGCGCCTCGCCCT
>JAIRTK010000300.1 GCA_031254955.1 Opitutaceae bacterium | reverse complement strand
CCCCACTTTCCTCGTCTTCCAGGCAGATGGGCTTCCAGCAAGCTCCATGAATGATCGTCTAGGTCGTGTCGGTGATAGTCTGCTTCCATAAGCCTTCCCTTCTAACTTCGCTTGGTTTGCTCCGTCAAGCTAATCTCATGACGACACGCTCTAGGTGCTCTAAAGCTGGAGTGACACAACGTTGAGTTACACCCCGGAGCGCGGGCGGTTGTCTTTTCAAGTTGTCGGAGAAATGGAAAAAAACATGCTGCCGGCATGGACTCCATTTTGCCTCGGATGAATTTTGCAAAGGGAATGATGCTTGCCGCCGCATGTGCTTTCGCGACGGCCCTTGTGCGGACGGATATCCCGCAATAGCAGCGGAAGGAGGCCGGCGCCATCCGCGTCGTCACCGCGAACGTCCGCTTCATCACCCCACAGGACGACGGCACCGGCGGCGAGTGGGCAAACCGCAAAGAACTCTGCCGCGATGTGCTGCTCGCGCAGGACGCCGACCTGATTTGCATGCAGGAATACCGCCTGGCGCACCACGCCTTCCTCGCCGGGGCGCTCGCGGGGTTCGAGCCGGCGTATCCCGCGCTCACCAAGGACGACTCCGCCGTCCAACTCGCCAACATGGTTTTCTTTTCCCAAAACCGCTTCGAAAAAACCGGCGCGGGCTTCTTCTGGTATTCCGACACGCCCGGCGCGCCGCTCTCCCAATTCGCGGAAAACACGGGCCACAACCGTTTCGTGATGTGGCTGCGGCTCCGCGACAGGCGGGGTGGCCGCGAGTTTCTGCTTTGCAACACGCACTTCAGCGCCGGCGGGTCGGAGCGGAGCCGGGGCCTCCGCGAAAAACAAGCCGCGATGCTCGCCGCCTTCGTGGAGCAACAGCCCGCCGACCTGCCGGTCATCGTCACCGGCGACCTCAACAGCACCGCCGCCACCGCGCCGGTCAAGCGCCTGCTGGCGTCCGGGCTGACGGACACATTCGCCGTCATCCACGGCGAGGACGCCGCCGGGCGCACCGCGCACGGTTTCAAGGGCGCGAAAATTCCCGACAAAAAAGGGCGCAAGATAGACTTCATCCTCGCAAGCAGCCAGTTCAAGGCAACCGCCGCCGAAATCATCCGCGATACGCGGGACGGGCGTTACCCAAGCGACCATTATTTTGTCTCCGCCGAAGTGATGTTCAAACAAACTGCCCCGCTATTTTCGATGTCTGAAAACAACCAATAAAAGAGCCGCCAAGAGGCCCAAAAAGAACACTGCGAGTCGGCGAATGGCCTGACAAAACAAGCACTCCCGACAAAACAAGCACATCATCGTATGCCTTTGCCAGACCACTCGGCTCCTCCTCGCAGAGAGCCTCTTGGTGGCTCTTGAAAACCTCGCCGGGGAGTGCGCGCGTCCCGCGTGCGGACGAGGTGCGACCCCGCCCCTCGCCAACGGCGGACGGCGTCCCGCCGTCCGTCAGCCAAGCCAGTGCCGTCAGCGGCCCCCTTTCTGTTTCCGCCGCCGCCTGGGCCGACCCCGCCGCCGCCGGCGAATACCAACCCGCCGTCAACGCCCGCGCCACGACGGCGCCCTCGCCTGCCACCTCCGCCCCGGCAAGCACGACCTCACCGCCGCCGACTGGAGCTACTGCATGGACTACACCGACCGCCACTGGCCCGCCGCGCGATAAACCCAGCCGCCACTCGCAAAAGTGGAAGCGGCATCCACCCGCCACCCCCGTGGCACGGGCATCCCGCCCGTGACGTTTCCCATCATAGCCGGAACAGCCATGCCGCGGGTATCATACCCTTTCCCAACAAAATTTCGTCTTCAGGGCAGGGCGGCCTCGCCGAGACCGCTGCCGGTTGCCGAAAAAAGCCGTGGCGGCTGTCATGCTTCTCGCTTCGCTCGGAACTCTTTCGTCAGGCGCGAGCGGGGAGAAAGAAGAAAGATAAAGAGGAAAGAGGAAAGATTCCGGGCGGTGACATCACTTCGAGTGACTCTCTCCCAGTCCTGACATCACTTCCTGTTACCTCCCCATGCTACGAAGGCACGGGCGTCCCGCCCGCGGGCTTGGTGACGCTGCGCGTCGTCTGCCGGCAGGATGCCGGCGTTCCAGGTGATACGGACGCCGCCGTGACCGTCCGGCGGCATTCTCACTCCGTGCCGCCCGTCTCCCGTCCGGGCCGCCAGATTTGCCGGCGAAACTCGCTCGGCGTCATCCCGACCACCCGCTTGAAACAACGGCTGAAATAATACTCGTCGCAAAACCCCGTCGCCTCCGCCACCCCGCGGTTCGAGGCCGCGGGGTGCGCGAGCAGGTCGCAGCAACGGTTGATGCGCAGGCGGATCAAGTGCCTCGCGGGCGGCGCGCCGAAGACACGGGCGAAGCGCTTGCGAAACGCCTCGTAGCCCATGCCCATCCGCGCCGCCAGCGTGTCGAGGTCGGGCGCGCGGTCGAGTTGCTTTTCCAGTAGCCCGCCCACCTCCTCCGCCCAGCGCCGCCCGGTGTCGCGCCGCCGCCGGCCCGCCCCGCGAAAGGCGAGCAGCCCGGACAACAATGTTTGCAGGCGGCTGATTTCCTCGCAGCAGGAGGCGGCGTCCCACGGGACGCGCGGGCCGAGCACGGCCTCCATTTTCCGCGCCCACGGCGCGGCGTCGCCGAGCGAAACCACGGGCGGGCGCTCTGGCAGCCAGCCCGCCCGCTGCCAGGCGCGCGGAATGTCGCCGGAAAACACAAGGAAGATTTCGTCCCAGCAGCCGCCGGGATGCGGCCCGTAACTGTGCCGCACGCCCGGAAACAGGAAAAACACATCGCCCGCCCCGACCTCCATGCGCGGCGTGCGCGCGTCCTCAAACCAGCCCCGGCCCGACGTGACGAGCACCATGCCGAAATAGTCGAAGGTGCGCGGCGTGCGGATGCCCGTCTTGTGCATCGCTCCGGAAATAGCCACGTAGCCCGGACGCGACCACCGGGCGGGAAGAGGGAATGAATGGCGGGTTTTCACAAGGCTCGATGTGCCAGAAAACACAAATTCTGCCAATCCATCCATTCAAAAAAACGTTCCGCATGCTTTAATGAGCGCTCTCGCTTCCGCCTCGCCACCCTCGTTTCTCAAGCAACGCGCAACCATGACCTCCCTCGAAAACTTCCGCGCCATGATGAACCGCGCCGGCCTCGACGGCCACGGCAACACCGCCGCCACCCTCGCCGCCGCCGTTTCATCCAGTTCCAGCAGCGGCGTTCACGCCGCCAGTGCCACCCCCACCGCCAGCGCCACCAACAACAACAGCACCCCCGCCAACAGCATCGCCGCCAACGCCCCCGCCGCCACCCCCGCCGTCTCCTCCGCCTCCGCCCCGCAATGGCTCCCGCTCGACATCACCGTCACCCCGCCCGTCGCCGACCTCACCGCCGCGCGCCTCGGCTCGCGCGACCCGGAGCTCGCCTTCGACCTCGACTTTCGCTACTGCGGCCCGCGCCTCGCCGACGACACCGCGCGCTGGCGCGACGCCTTCGCCGCGCGCCACATCGCGCTGCCGCCCGGCGCCGAAATCCACCCCATCGGCGAGGTGCTCATCGCGCCCGCGCAAACACCGCCCGGCGGCGCGTATCATTTGCGCGAAAAATTTTACCCGCTCGCCGGCGTCACATCGCTCGACGAACTGCGCGCGTTCCCGTGGCCGGACCTCGACGCCACCCTCGACGCCGGCGCGCTCGCGGAGGAAGTCGCCGCCATCCACGCCGCCGGCAAGGTCGCCGTCTGCCACATGGAAATGACCGTCTTCGAAGCCGCCTGGTATCGGCGCGGCATGGACGTGTTGTTTGCGGACTTGATCGAGGGCAACGAAATCGGCGCGTGGCTCCTCGACTGGTTCACCGACTACTCCGCGCGCCGCGCCAAACTGGTGGCGTTGGCGGGCGTGGATGTCGTCGGCCTCGGCGACGACATCGGCACGCAGCGCGGCATGATGATGTCGCTGCCCTTCTGGCGCGAGCACCTCAAGCCCCGCCTCAAGCGCGTGATCGACACCCTCCGCGCGCACCAGCGCGCCCCGCTCTGGGTGCGCTACCATTCCGACGGCGACATCCGTCCCGCCATTGACGACCTCGTCGAAATCGGCGTGGACATCCTCAACCCGATGCAACCCGAGTGCATGCCCGTCACCGAGACCATCGACGCCCACCGGCACCACCTCGCCTTCTGGGGCATGATTGGCACGCAAACCACGATGCCCTTCGGCACGCCCGCCGACGTGCGCGCGGCCCTCGCCGAGTGCGCGCGCCTCGCCCGCGCCGGTGCCGGCGTCATCGTCGCGCCGACGCACGTCCTCGAACCCGACGTGCCTTGGGAAAACATCGCCGCGCTCACCGCCGCCATCCGCGACGAACGCCTCTGACCCACTGTCGCCGCCGCCGCATGACGCCGCCAGCGGCATCATTTTTTGCAACATCCCTCCTCTTTTTCCGCCTCCAAAAACACCGGCCTCGCACCCCATGAAAACCAAGTTGCTCTCCGCAAAACACACACTGCCCGCCACCCACCTCGCCTTGGCCCTCGCCCTTGCCCTTGCCGCCGCCGCGCCCGCGCCGGCAGCCGAGGAAAACGCCCCCGCCCGCAACGTGTCCGCCGCCTCGCGCGGCCAAGCCGCCGCCGAAAGCCTGTTCGCCGCCGACATCGGGCGCGCCTACATCGCGCCGGACTGGGTGGAGGGCGTGCGGACTCCGTTCCTCTCGCTCAACGGCGAATGGCGCTTCCAGTTCGAGCCGGGCGGCGAGTGGTCGCCTATTCGCGTGCCCGGCGAGGCCGCCATGCAAGGCTACGCCATCGAGTTCGACCGCCCGTATGTGTATAAGACGCGGGTCGCCATCCCCGCCGATTTCGCCGGCAAAACCATCATCCTGCGCTTCGATGGCGCGTATAGCCACGCGAAGTTGAGCATCAACGGCACGCCCGTCCGCGAGCACAGCGGCGGCTTCACGCGCTGGGAAACCGACATCACGCGCGTCGCGCGCGCCGGCGCGGACAACGAAATCACGCTGGAAATCACCGACCGCACCGACGACACCTCCTTCGGCTCCGGCTACGCGCACCATCCCATCGGCGGCATCTTGCGCGACGTGTCGCTCTTCGCGCTGCCGCCGGCGCACGTGTTTGATTTTTGGACGGAAACCAAGTTGCAAAACAATTTCGGCGAAGCCGCGCTTGATATAAATTTTTCCGCCGCCGCCGCCGCCGGGGAAATTGAATGCAAACTCTTCGCGCCGGAGGCGGCCAGCGCCGCCGCCGCCGCGCCGGTCGCGCACTGCCGCGCGCCGCTCCACCCCGCCGCCGCGAAACCGCCTTCGCTCGCCGTCCGCGCGCCGCTGCTGTGGGACGCCGAGCACCCGCGCTTGTACACATTGGAAACCGTTTTATACAACGCCGGGAAACCCGCCTGCCGCTTCACGCGCAAAATCGGCTTCCGCGAAGTGCGCGTTGACGCCGGGCGCCTGCTCGTGAACGGCGTCCCGGTCAAACTGCGCGGCGCCAACCGGCACGACCTGCACCCGGCGCGAGGCCGCTCGACCACGGCGGAACTCGACGCGCTCGACGCGCGCCTCTTCAAGGAAGCCAACATGAATTTCGTCCGCACCTCGCACTACCCGCCGTCGGAAAAATTCGTCGAGGAGTGCGACCGCCTCGGCATCTACGTCGAGTGCGAAAACTCGATTTGCTTTCACCACGACAAAAACGACCGCCCCCCGTTTCTCACCCTCACGCAGCACGCCCCGGAATTCGCGCGGCTCTACCTCGACCCGCTGCGCGAGATGACGCGGCTGTTCCGCTCGCGCGCCTCGGTCGTCATCTGGTCGCTCGGCAACGAAAGTTATTGGGGCGGCAACTTCGCGCTCTGCCACGAATGGCTGCGGAAAAACGACTCCACGCGCCCCGTCATTTTCAGCTATCCCGGCACGTGGCGGGGCGACGGCCCGCGCCCCTACGACATCGCCAGCATCCACTACCCAGGCGTCGGCGGCGACAAGACCCAAGGCGCGGGGCCGTTCAAGGTCCGCGCGTTCCAAGGTCCCGACCCCGTCCAGCCCGTGCTCGGCGACGAATGGGCGCACGTGCCGTGCTACACCTACGAGGTGCTGCGCGACGACCCCGGCATCCGCGACTTCTGGGACGCCTCGCTCGACCAAATGTGGGCAAACTGCCACGCCGCCCCGACCGGCCTCGGCGGCGCGATCTGGGCGTTTGCCGACGAAGTGTTCCACCTGCCGCCTCCGAAAAAAGGCGCCGCGCACTGGCGGCGCATCAAACCCCGCCGCGAGGACGCCTTCCGCGACGCCGCCTGCGTCGGCTACGGCGAGTGGGGCGTCGTGGACGCGTGGCGGCGCAAAAAACCCGAGTTCTGGGGCACGAAAAAAGCCTACTCGCCCGTGCGCGTGCGCCCGACCGCCATGACGGACTTCGCGCCCGGCGCCCCGCTGCGGCTGACCGTGAAAAACCGCTTCGACCACACCCGCCTCGACGAGTTGCGCGCCACCGTCGAAATCGCCGGGAAAACGGTGCCGCTGACGCTGCCGCCGCTCGCGCCGCGCGCGTCGGGCGCGCTCGAAATCCCCGCGCGGGGCTGGCGCGCCGGCGACACGCTGCTCCTGCGCTTCCTCGCGGCGGACGGCGCGGAGATTGACGTTGAGCAAATCACCCTCGTCGCGCCGCCCGCGGCACCCGCCACGCCGGCGGCACCCGCCACGCCGCCCGCGCCCGCCACGC
This sequence comes from Opitutaceae bacterium, assembly GCA_031254955.1. Classification (GTDB taxonomy): domain Bacteria; phylum Verrucomicrobiota; class Verrucomicrobiia; order Opitutales; family Opitutaceae; genus Termitidicoccus. Next base: position 1,165 of record JAIRTK010000300.1, on the reverse strand, counting down.
CGCCGCCAACCGTGGACGAAACCGCCGCGCAGCTCATCGTCTCCGCGCCCGGCTTTGAAATTGCCTTCGACAAAGCCACCGGACTCATCGCGCACGCCAAATCGCGCGGCGAAACCGTCCTCGCCGGCGGCCCCTGGCTGCACCTCCTCGTCGGCTCCGAGGCCGGTTACGGCGCGCCCCTCAAGCCCAATCCGCAAGACGCGCTGCCGCGCCGCGACGCCTGGCGCCCGTCCGCCTTCTCGCACCGCCGCGACGGCGCGAAAATCATCGTCACCGCCGCCGGCAGTTTCTCCGGCGCCGCCGGCGCGCTCACCTACACGGTGACGGCGGACGGGCGGCTCGCGATTCGCTACTCGGCGGACTTGCAAACGCCGAAAAAACTGCGCGAGGCCGGCCTTGCCTTCGCCCTGCCCGACACCTTCGCCCGCCTGCAATGGCGGCGCAAGGGCCACTGGAGTTTCTACCCCGCCGACGCCTTCGCCGGCAACACCGGCGACATCGACCTGTATGCGGACCGCCAGCCCGGCTACGGCCAGCCCCCGTCCGCCGGCCAGCCGTGGCACCGCGACACGCGCGAGTATTTTTACTGGGGCGACGAAGGCGGCCCGCGCGGCCTCGCGCGCCCGCTCACCCGGCAGGCCAAGGGCATGAAGCAAAACATCCTCGCCTACACGCTAGCCACCGCCGCCGGCGGCGCCATCACCGCGCGCTCGCCGGACGCCGCCGTCGCCTGCCGCCTGAACAAAACGGCGGAAGGCGGCCTGGAATTGTTCGTCAACAACCGCTGGGACTACCCCGTCATCGCTTGGGGCAACCTCGTCAAAAACCTTCCCCCCGCCCCCTGTGAAGGCGGGGTGGAGCTGCAATTCTGACGCTGCGAAACGCCCGCCCGCCGCGCCGCCGCCACCGCATAATATCGGACGCGGCCAAAACCGGGTTCTCCGAACAAGTCCAGCCACGGTTCGCCGCTGTTTTCGATGACTGAAACCCATCGGACATTTTGAAAAACAACCGGAACCGGTAGGGAGGCCTCTCCGAGGCCTCCGCCGGACGGAACTGGGTAGTTGTAATATCAGGGTAAATCGGAGCGTGGTTGCGGAGGCCTCGGAGAGGCCTCCCTACCGGCGCTGAGTAATACCCATTCCCAATGAAAATCACTCTTTTG
>JAIRTK010000266.1 GCA_031254955.1 Opitutaceae bacterium | reverse complement strand
AATGTGGCGACATATCCACGCCACAATGCAGTCATCATGCTTCCTGTCTCAGGCAGTTTTATATCAGGATTCTTTTCAAGAAACTCGTCGAGCGGATTCGTGTGGAGGAGATATTCCTTTCCTTCATATATTAATACATCGGGCTTCTGCGCAGTGGCAAAGGCGGTTGCGGTCATGGTTAAGGCCACGAAAAAGACACAGACGATCCATGCGACGCGTCTTGTGTTTGTCATGATATTAGATACAAGAGGGTTATGGTTTCTGGCGGAGTGAAGTTGGGGGACGTTGAATAAGGGGCAAGTCGAAAAATGAACCATTCTGACAGTCCTCCGCCAATCTCCTTCGCATCCCGCCGGCCTTGCGTGTTTGCTGGGCGGAAACAACGCGCACTCCGCGCGCCATTTCCCCATGACACGCACATCCAAAACACAACTGCGAGGTTTGCTTCCCGCGCTCGCGCTTCTCCTCCCGCTTCACGCCGCGTCCGCCGCCGCCGACCCGCTCGCGGACGGCTTCGCCAGCCCGCCCGAGCCGGCCCGTCCGCGCACATGGTGGCACTGGACGCGGAGCAACATCACCAAGGAGGGCATCACCAAGGACCTCGAATGGATGAAACGCGCCGGGCTGGGCGGGTTCATGCTCGCCGATGTCAACTCCGGCGCCGGGCAGACGGTCGAGCCGCAAATCAAGTTCGGCACGCCCGAATGGTATGACGCCGTGCGCCACGCCGCCGCCGAGGCCGACCGGCTCGGCCTCGAAATGGGCATCTTCAGCTCGCCCGGCTGGAGCGAGACCGGCGGCCCGTGGGTGCAACCCGAACAGGCGATGAAAAAACTCGTGTGGAGCGAGCTTGTCGTTGACGTGCCTGCCGACGGCGCCGACGGCACCGGCGGCGCCGGCGTGAAAAAAATCTCCGTCCGCCTGCCGCGTCCGCCCTCGGAAAACGGCCAGATTCGCAACACCCGCGCCGGCTATTACAGCGGCCCGTCGAAAGACCCGACGTTTTACGCCGACAGCGCCGTAGTGGCTTTTCGGATACCGGACGCGGAGCAGGCCGCCGCCGGCGCGCCGCCGCCCCGCCCGCGCGTCACGACCCACCACGGCCCGGTGGATGGCGCGGCGCTGCTCGACGACGACCTGAACTCGACGCTTGCCATCGACGCGCCCCAGGACGGCGGCCCGGCCTGGGTGCAGTATGAGTTTTCCGAGAAATTCGCGGCCCGCGCCATCACGCTCGGCGGGCGCGGCGGCAGCGCCAACGGCATCCCGGTCGGGCGCGTGCTCGCGGGCGACGACGGCGTGCATTTTCGCACGCTCGTCACGCTGCCCGGCACGCAACTCTACCGGCAGGGCATGGTGCGCACCTACGTGTTTGAGCCGGTGGCGGCGAAATTTTTCCGCGTCGAAATGACCGGCGCGCCCATCGGCCCCGCCGCCACGATGAGCCAGCAGCCAAGCCCGCCCGCGCAACGCTACGTGCTCAGCGAGGCCGTGCTGCACGGCGGCGCGCGCGTGCACCGTTGGGAGGAAAAAGCGGGGTTCAGCTTCCTGTTTGAATACGACACGGTCGCGACGCCCCCCGTGTCCGCGTCCGACGCCGTGGCGCGGCGCGAGGTCATCGACCTCACCACGAAAATGAAACCCGACGGCACGCTCGACTGCGACCTGCCGCCCGGCAAATGGAGCATCCTGCGCCTCGGCTATTCGCTCACCGGCGCGAAAAACCGGCCCGCCACGCCCGAAGGCTCCGGCTTCGAGGCCGACAAGCTCAGCCGCCGCCACATGGAGGCGTATTACCACGGCTATTTCGACCCCTTGAAAAAGGCGCTCGGCCCGCTCTACGGAAAATCGCTCCGCTACGTGATGATGGACAGTTGGGAGGCGGGCACGAACAACTGGAGCGACGACCTTCTCAAGGAATTTCGCGCGCGCCGCGGCTACGAACCCGCGCCGTTCCTGCCCGCGCTGACCGGGCGCGTCGTCGAGAGCGCCGAGGCGAGCGACCGTTTCCTGTGGGATTTCCGCCGCACGCTGGCCGACCTCTGGGCCGAAAACCACTACGGCACCATGGCGGACCTGCTGCGCCGCGACGGCATCGGCATCTACGCCGAGGCGGCGGGCGTGTCACTCGAAATGCCCGAGGACACGCTGCTCAACAAAAGCAAGGTCGAGATCCCCGCCGGCGAATTCTGGGTGCGCGACCTGCATCCGCGCCTGATGTATTTGCAGGACGTGCGCGGCGCGGCGTCGGCCTCGCACGTGTATGGGAAGCGGCTCGTCGCGGCGGAGTCGTTCACCGGCGGCGGCTACGAATCGCCCTACACGCTGAAAAAAGTCGGCGACTACTGGCTGGCCCAAGGCATCAACCGCATCGTGTTTCACACCTCGGCGCACCAGCCGCTCGACACCCTGCCCGGCAACACCATGGTCGGCACGCATCTCCACCGCAACATCACCTGGGCCGGGCTGGCCGCGCCCTACATGGCCTACGTCGCGCGCAGCAGCCACCTGTTGCAACAAGGCCTCTTCGTCGCCGACATCGCCTACCTGCTCGACGAAGGCGCGCCCTCCACGCCGCCGATCTGGGCCGACGGCACGCGCCCGACTCCGCCGGAGGGATACGATTACGATTTCATCAACGCCGACGTGCTGCTCAACCGCATGTCGGTCGCCGGCGACGGACGCCTCGTGCTGCCCGACGGCATGAGCTACCGCGTGCTCGTGCTGCCAGAAACGGATCGCATGAGGCCGGAGCTGTTGCGAAAAATCGACGCGCTCGCGCGCGGCGGCGCGATCGTGGTCGGGCGGAAACCCCTGCGCTCGCCGAGCCTCGCCGGGTTCCCCGCGTGCGACGACGAAGTGCGCGCCCTCGCCGCCGGCCTCTGGGGCGACCTCGACGGCGCCAGCCGCACCATCCGGCGCGTCGGCCAAGGCACCGTCATTTGGGGCTGGCCGATGGACCGCGTGATGGCGATGCAGAAAATCGCAAAGGATTTCGAGCACGGCGGCGACCTCGACACCGAACTCGCCTGGCTGCACCGCCGCGACCACGCGACCGGCACGGACATCTATTACGTGGCCAACCTCACCGACGCCCCGCGCGACCTCCGCGCGCGCTTCCGCGTGAGCGGGCGCGAGGCGGAAATCTGGCGCGCCGACGACGGCTCGATCACCGCCGCGAGTTTCGAGCAAAACGCCGACGGCCTGCGCACCACCGTGCCCCTCCGCCTCGCCACCCGCGAAGCCGTGTTTGTCGTCTTCAGAAAACCGTCCGCGGAAAAAAACCGCGTCGTGCCCGCGCCGCCGGAGCACGTGCAACTCGCCACGCTCGACGGCGCGTGGGACGTAAGTTTCCCGTCCGGCCTCGGCGCCCCCGCGCGGGTGCCGTTTGAAAAACTCGTCCCCTGGGGCATGCACGCGGATGCCGGCGTGAAATACTTCTCCGGCACGGCGACCTACACGCACGCCTTCCAAGCCGAACGCGCCTGGCTGGCGGACGGCGCGCGCGTCCTGCTGGATCTCGGCGGCGTCGGCGACATCGCGGAAGTCGCCGTCAATGGCAGGCCGCTCGGCATCTTGTGGAAGCCGCCGTATCGCATCGACATCACCGGCGCGCTGCATGACGGCGGCAATCATCTGGAAATCAAAGTCACCAACCAGTGGACCAACCGCCTGATCGGCGACATGGCGCTGCCGGACGGCGAAAAAATCCTGTCCAGCCCCGTGCGCCCCGGCCCGCGCGGCGTGGCGGCCCCGGCGCTGCCCGAGTCCGGCCTGCTCGGCCCCGCGACGCTCTGGCGTGCGCCGGCGTATCCGAAATAATGATACTTTGTCAACCGGGGCTAACGCGAGGCAGTGCGGCCCGTAGGGCGCGGCCTGTTCGAGTGGCACGTGCGCCCCGCCCGTGGGATCGAGTGATACTCTTTCCCAGTGAACAGGACCCTTTAGAAGCAGAGCCATGTAGGGGCTTCGCTTGCGAAGCCCGTTGCTGGAGCACGGCCTTTGCTGGAGCACGGCTATCAAGCCGGGCGTCGCAAGCGACGCCCCTACAAAAGAGTGATTTCCATTGGGAATTGGCAGGGCACTCTTTGCAGACAAAAACCCCCCATCCGGTCGGGCGAGGCGGCCCGCCGAGCCGAGGGGCGGCACCGGCTGGGCGGGACGCCTCGCCCTACCTAGGGCACCAATCCTGCCTAAAGTCTAAAAATGCTTCGGAACTGGTATGAGTTGCATGCGGTAGTAGTCGGTCTGGTCGCCCATGTCGCTGAAGAGGACGTAGGGATAGGGGGCGGCGAGCGGGCCGGAGTAGCGGGTCTCGCCGAGCGTGCGGCGTCCGCGGTCGAGG
>JAIRTK010000258.1 GCA_031254955.1 Opitutaceae bacterium | reverse complement strand
CTCTCCTCGCTTGAAAAACTCCCTCTCCATCAACTATTTGATAAAAATGATACAACAAATGAACCATTTGATACAGGCATCCAAATGGAAATCAACGGGTTCTGATCAGACAGCCGTGGGGATGAGGGTGAGGGAGGTTTTCATAAGCAAAGAGGAAAGGGGGATGAAATCTGAGGATGGGAAACGGGCCGATAACCGGCTTGGTTTCCGTGGAAAACAGGGGAAACCAAGCATGGAGAAGAAGGTGCCGCCATTAAGCTAAAATGATTTAGCACATGTCAACTCTTTTTTTTCGCCCCCGCCCGCCTTCGGATGCGATTCAAAGTAAGGCCGTGCGTCCCGGCTCCTTCTTCTTTCCTCTTTATCTTTATCTTTATCCCTTAACGGCACCGCCCGGAGGCGAAAGAGAAAAGACCTGTTCGCCAACCTCGTTTCCGCTGTGTGTAACGTTGCGCGAAGCCGGTAGGGAGGCCTCTCCGAGGCCTCCGCGAGAACGCTTCGATTTCCCCATGCCGCCTTGATTTCCCCACGAAATTCAAACCGCCCGCCACGCCCGGCGGAAGCCTCGGAAAGGCATCCCTACCGGCTTTGGCCATTTTTTGGAGCTTTTTGAAACGACTCGAATGTTATGTTGCATCCCGAAAAAAAACGGATTGGCGAACAAGTCTGAAGAGGAAAGAGGAAAGATAAAGAGAACGAAAACGAGAAAGAGAACAAGGAAGGAGGGCGGGAAGAGGGAGGTGCCTTTGGGTGAAGTGCACCCGCCCCGCCTGCACTGGAACGCGGGACGCGGCCACGGCCAAAAAACTGTTCGACATTTTCCCTGCTAAAGTCTGTTTTTAGCAAGAACCCGTTTTTTCGAGACTCCATGAAAACAAACGACAACCGGCCTGCCGTCACCATTTATGAAATCGCGCGGCACGTGGGCGTGTCGCCGGCGGCGGTGTCCTCCGTATTGTCAAACCGCCATGTCGAGCGGCGCATCTCCGCCGCCACGGCGAAACGCGTGCGCGAGGCCATCCTGAAACTCGGCTACGTGCCCAACATGGCCGGGCGCCGCCTGCGCTCGCACCGTCCCTCCACCCGGCAGTTCGACCTCGCCATCCTCACCTCGTTCGAGGCGCCGCTGCCGCTCGTCGGGCAGGCGCTGCACGCGCTTCAGGCCGAGGTGGACGCGCGCTCGACACAGCACACGCGCTACGCCGTCGCCATCGAGATGTTTCACGCCGGACGCCTTGCCGAAAAACCGGGACTGCTCGACGCGGACCGCTACCACGGCGTCATCATCACCAACACGCTCCCCGCCGATGACGCCTTTCTCGCCAAGGCCAGGCTCCCCTACGCCACCGTCGTGCTCGGACGCCGCATCCCCGGTTATTTCTGCGTGCTGGAAGTGCCCGACTTCGTGGGCCGCCGCTCGGCGGAGGTTCTGCTCGACGCGGGCTGCAAGAAACCCGCGATCATTCACGGCCAGTCGCTCACGCAGGCGACCTCGGAGCGCGTGGCCGCGTTTCACCGGACCATCAAGACGCGCCGCAAGCGATCGCCCGCCGCCATCGTGAGCGACGGCCTCCAGCCGCGCAACGCCATCGCCGCGCTCGATAAATTCCTCGCGGCTGGCGGCAGGTGCGACGGGCTTTTTGCCGTGACGGACAGCCTCGCGGTGGGCGCGTATCGCGCGTTCCAGCAACACAACCTCGCCATCCCCGGCGACGTGGCGGTGGTCGGCGTGGGCGACCATGAGCTGGCGGAGTTTTTCACGCCGCCGCTCTCGACGCTCGCCGGCGCGAACGACGCCATGGTGGCCGAGGCGGTCCCGCTGCTCTTCCACCAGCTTGGAGGCGCGGACGACCGCCCCCGCGAAATCCTGGTCGTGCCGCCCGTCTATCTGCGCGGCTCCACGCAACGCGACCGGCTCGTGTAGCCTCAGTTATTTTAGAGCATTTCCTATTTATTTTGTCGCATTGGAAACGCTCATTGGACGCGGGAGCGCCGGTAGGGAGGCCTCCGCGTAACGCCAGTTATTCGCTGAGGTTACGCGTGGCCTCTGTCGTAACGCAGACTTCCAAGTCCGCTTCAGGGCGGGCCTTCGGCCCGTCAGCAGGTTTGGAAACCTGCGCTACGACCGAGGCAGCGCGTAACCTCAGTGAATAACCAAGGTTGCTCCTGCACGACGCCGGCCTCCGCGCAATCTCGGTGACTGCGAAAACAGGGTTGGCGAACAAGTCTGTTGGCTTTGGCAAGACAGGAGCATGGGGCGACAATAACATCGCAACAGCATCGCATGAGATCGTCCCCGTCCCGCTCTCATCACGCATAGCTCTCACCAAGCGTAGTTCTCTCCACGCGTAGCTCACGCCATGCGTAATACCAGTTGCGAACAAAAATCAGTCTTTTGCAGGGGCGTCGCTTGCGACGCCCGGTTTGATAACCGTGCACCAGCAAAGGCCGTGCACCAGCAACGGGCTTCGCAAGCGAAGCCCCTACATGGCTCTGCTTCTAAAGTAGGATTTTCTTTCATAATTGGTATAACTCTCACCATGCGTAGCTCATGCCGGCGTTGCCGGCGAGGCCTGTGACTTTGCCGCCGAAATACCAGGAGAGTTCGGCGTTGATCGCGAAACCGCGACCAAGCTGCATTTCCGCGCCGCCGTCGAGCAGGCCGCCGCCCGCGCCGATGTTGTTCCTGAAGGTCGTATCGAAAATTTCGATACGACCGCGGCCCTTGAAGTCATACAGATAGCTCGCGCGTCCGTAGGGGCGGATGACGAGGCCGCCGCGCCAGGTGTATTCGCGCCAGAAACGCACCCCCGCGCGCAGTTCCGCCGACGCCGCGCTGTCGATGCGGATCGCGCGGCCATAGGGATCGGCGGTGTCACCGATGCCGTGGCGCTGGTAGGTAAACTGCGCCTGCGGCTCCGCCGTCCAACCGTATTCAATCGGCACTTCATAGCCGATCTCGATCGAGCCGGCGAGGCTGTCGCCGTCAGTGTCCATGCCGCCGACGCCGGGCACGGTCACGGAATACTCCTCCCGCGAGCCGCGCGCGATGGCATTCACGTGCCACGGGCCGGTTTTGAACGTCCCGTAAATGCCGAACCCGTGCCCTTCGGTGGCGCTGGAGGAGGCGCTGTCCTTCAGGTCCATGTCGGTTTTGGCATAGTCATAAAAGACGCCGAGGGTGAACGCGCGCCCATCGCCGCCGACTGTCCAGTCGCCGCCGACCTGCACGCCGCCGGTGTCGGCCTTGGCCCAGTCGTAGGTGCCTCCGCCGATTTCATCGCGGCGGCAAAGGCCGCTGAGCCAAAGCGTCATTCCCCGTCGCGGCTCGACCGCGCGCGCAACCGTGAGTCGGCGTCCGAGCGAATCGAGCGAGGCCTTGCCGATGAGAATCGACGCGGCATCCATGCCGCCGAGCGCGGACACCTCCGGGGCCACGGCGTTGACCCAATGGCCGCCCGTGCCGGCATCGGCATTCTGCCGCCAGATCACGTAGCCGCCGTCGTCGAGGCGCACGCCGTTGTTTTTGTTCTGGAAAAACGAGCCTGCCGCGCCGCCGCCCTCGACCACCACGATGTCCGTCGGCAGCGTCTGTCCGGCGGGCAACGCGCCTGCGTAGTCGAAGCGCACCTCGGTCCGCCCGCCCGCCGCGCCGGTGATGCGAAGCGTGTCCGCCGCGATCGCGCCGCCGTCGCTGACGATGCCGAACCACGCCACCGCGCCATCGGACGCCGTGTAGTCGCCGTGAATCGTGACGTGCGAACGCGCGCCGGCGCCCGCGGGATGGCCGACGCGCAACACGCCGCCGTTGCCCAACGTGCCGGCGGTGATGTCGCCGAGCAGGCGCAGCGAGCCTTCGGCGATGACAACATTGGCCTGGCTGACGACAGCCGACGCGGCGACGACCAGTTCGCCCGCGCCGGTCTTGGCGAAACTGCCCGCGCCGGTGATGGCGTCGGCGAACGTGCCGGTGCCGCTGTCCTGCGCGTAGAGGACCACGGCGTCATTGACGATGTTGCCGCGCAGGTTGTCCGCATTTCCGATCACCGTGCCGCTCTCGAAAACGCTGCCGCCGGTGTGCGCATGCGTGCCGCCGAGCGTGAGCGCGCCCGCGCCGCGCCGGACAAACACGCCCGCGCCCGAGACATTTCCCGCGTAGTCGGCGTCACCGGCCTGGTCGATGATGATGCGCGCGCCCGATTCCACGACGGCGTCGCCGGGCAGGCTCGCGACGCCGCCGATGAGCGCGCCGGCCAGCACGCGATTGCCGCCGGTGTGGGCGTTTGCCCCGGCGAGGGTGAGCGCGCCCGCGCCGCTCTTCGCGAGTGCGCCGGCGCCGCTGATGGCGTGCGCGTGGGCGGTGGCGTTGTTTTCAAAAAATTCAATCACGGCGCCCGCGCCGACCGACGCGTCGTTTTTGATCGTGGCCGTGCCGCCGCGAAGCGTGCCGCCGGCCACGAGGATGGCGCCGGCGCCGTTCATCGTGGCCGCGGTGATGTCGAGCGCGCCCGCGCCGGCCTTTCTGAAATCGCCCGCGCCGCTGATCGTCGTGGAGGCCGCGAGCGCGATGGTTTTGCCCGCCTCGACGGAAAAGCCGCCGCCCTGCCCCGCCAGCGTGAGGGCGCGCGTCCAGGCGGCGCCCT
>JAIRTK010000169.1 GCA_031254955.1 Opitutaceae bacterium | reverse complement strand
TCCGCGTCCTCGCCGGCGCGCCCCACAACCAGCAGGTTTTCTACGAGCGCCTCGGCGACGACAACTGGCTCTTCTACCAGCGTGCCTTCGCCGCCACCGCGCCGTCAGCGACATCATTGTCCGAGAGCGCCAGCGACACCACCGCCGCCGCGCCAACCCGCACGTATTGAGCGTTTGGATACCATTCTACCGGGAGCAAATCGAGCGCGAGCCGGGCGTTTATATGATTGGGCCGCGATTGGCCGCCGCATGCGGCCCTGACTCGCCGCCGGCAAGAAAATCGCCATGCGTCTCTATTTCGTCGGCGGCGGCCACTGGGGCGGCCCCACCGCGAAAACCGCCGCGCAGGCGCGGTCTTTGTTTTTGGGGGAATTTCGGGATTTGGAATTTTTTGGAGATTTGGCCATTGGGATTTGCGCGCGAAGCGCGCCGTCACCGCACCGCCTCCAGCACGATGCCCGGCGTGAGGATTTCGGGAAGCGCGAGAGGTTCCGGCTGGCCGGGTTTGTAAACGAGGTTGAAGGGCACGGCGGCGCGGTTGTGTCTCGCGAGTTCGGCGGTGATTTGCGGATCGCGGGTCGTCCAGTCGGCTTTGAGCGTGACGATGCCGCGGTCGTTGAAGTGGCGCAGCACTTCCTCGGATTTGAAAACGAACAGCTTGTTCGTCTGGCAGGTGGCGCACCAGCGCGCGGTGAAATCGACATACACGGTCTTGCCCGCGGCCCGCGCGGCGGCGACGGCGTCGGGGCTCCATTTTTCCCACGTGACCGGTGGCGGGCGCACCGCATCGGCACCGGTGCCGGCAGCGGGTTCGGCGACGGGTTCGGCGGCGGGAGTTTTCGGCCAGCCGAGCCACACGCCTCCGGCAAGGAGCACGAGCGCGGCCACGTGGCCGGCGGCGCGGCGCGCCGGTTTTCTTCCGTAGGGCTGCCCGAAGCGTCCGTAAACCCAGGCGGCCATCGCGACGAGGACAAAGCCAAACAGGACCCAGAGCAGCGCGTGCTCGCTGTCCGCCGTCTGCGCGGCGAGCACCCAGAGCAACGCGCCGACCGTCGCGTAAAGCAGGAAGGACATGAGCTGCTTGAACGTCTCCATCCACGCGCCGGGGCGCGGCAGGCATTTCACCGCGCCGGGGAAAATCGAGAGCAGCAGGCAAGGCGCCGCGAGGCCGGCGGCGATGGCGGTGAAAACGAGCACGGACTCGCCCGCGTCGAGCACGAGCGCGGCGCCGAGCGCGGGCGCGAGGAAGGGCGCGCTGCACGGCGTGGCGACGAGCACGGCCAGCGCGCCGGTGAAGAACGAGCCGGCGCGGCCGCTTTTCGCTTGCAGCCGCCCGCCGACGCCGGTCGCGGACAGGCCGACTTCAAAAAGGCCGCCCAGGTTGAGCGCGAACACGAGCATGAGCACCGCCATGCAAAACACGAACGCGGGCGACTGGAGTTGAAACCCCCAGCCGAGTTGCTGCCCGCCCGCGCGCAGCACGAGCAGCAGCCCCGCGAGCAGCCAGAACGAGAGGAGTACGCCGGCGGTGAACGCCACGCCGTGCAGCGCGACCTTGCGGCGGTCGGCCCCGGCTTGGTTGACGAAGCCGAGGATTTTTATCCCGAGCACGGGAAACACGCACGGCATGAGGTTCAGCACCAGCCCGCCGAGAAACGCGAGGAGGAGCGTGCCGATGAACCCGGCGGAGGAGCTGGTGCCACCGGAAACGTTGGCGGAAGCGGCGGAGGAGCTGGCGGCGGAGGCGGAGGCGTCGGCAGCGGAGGCACCGGCAGAGGAGGAAGCGGAAGCGTTGGCGGAGGCGGAGGCGTTGGCACTGGCGCCGCCACCGCCGCTGATAATCGGCGTTTCTCCGGCATGAGTCGATTTAAGTCGATTTAAGTCGGCTTGGGTCGCGCCGCCGTCTTGGGCGGCACGGACGCCGCCCGTCCCGTTCGACGGCGGGGCCGCCGCCGCTCCGTTTTGGATGGGCACGTCGATCGCGAAGCCATGCCGCGCGCCGCCGTGGTCAAACGCAAGCACGCCGGCCAGCCGCGCGCCGTCGCCCTCGTAGGCATCGGAAACGGGAAGGGTAAACGTGACGGCCTCGCCCGCCTCGCCCGTCGTCACCACAGTCTGGGGCTGGTCGTAGGCGATGAGCGCGTCGGTGCTGAAAAAATGCGGCGAGAGCGTCGCGAGCGCGGACGCGGCGGGGTTGTTTTTTTCGGCGGTGAAGGCGAGCGCGACCGTCTTTTCCCCGGCGTGGCGCGTCGCGGACACACGCCAGCCGTCGGGCGCCCGCGGCATCGGCGTGGCGGCGAGCGCGGCGGTGACGGCGGCATCCGGCGCGGGCGCGCCGGCGCTCACGGGCAGGGTCAGCGTGACGGTCGCGCCGCCGGGCTTGCAGACATCGGCGCACATGAGCCAGTCGGCCTTCGCGCGCAGCGTGACGGTTTCGCCGGGCTTGAGATTATTCGGCGGCGTGAGCGTGACGGGCAGCAGCGTGACGGCTTCGTAGCCGTTGCCGGTCACGGAGCCGGTGCGATCCTTGATGACACTGGGCACGGGCCAGCGGATGTCGCCCGCCTGCCAGCCCTCGGGCAGTTCCCAGGCGAGCGAGGTCGGGTAGCCGGTGCCGGCGTTGAGCCAATACGTGTGCCAGTGCGGCCGGTGTTCGAGCTTGAGCGCGACGGTGAACGCGCGCCCCGGCTGCACGGACGCGTCGGCGGACACGAGCGAGGCCCGGACTTGCGCGCGGGCGCCGGGCGCGGCGGCAAACGCAAGGAGCGCGACAGCGGGCAGACAGGCAACGGGAAAAAGGCGGCGAATCATGAGGGCATGAGTTTAAGAGCATCTATCGAAAAAATCGGGATGGCCTGTTGTGGCACAGAAGCCACGGAGCGCCGACACAGAGGCCGCAGAGTGCGACTCGCGGAGGCCACGGAAGACACGGAGACCCCGCCTGAAACGGTCTTTTCTCCCCGTGCTCTCCGTGTCGGAGTTTTGTGTCCTCTGTGTCACAACAGACTTCATTGGCCTTTTCACGTCTTTGCGTGGGTTGTTTTGTTAGGCGCTCTAAGTTTAAGTTGGAAGTTTAAGTTCAAAGCCGGCAGAGAAAGCCGGTTCCCCATCCCCAACCTCCCCCAAAAATCCCCGCCTCACAACTTAAACTTCCGGGCGGTTCCAAAAATTGATTTTGGCCCCGGAGGGCACGGAGCGTCCGCGTCGCAACCGAAGAAGCCGGCGGTGTTCCCGCCGCCCCACGGCACAGGGGAACCGGACGCTTTTGCGCACGATTTTTCAGGATAGTATTACGAAGCGCGGATACAGAGGGCGCGGAAGTCGTCCGGCTGGAGGTGAGGTTTATCAGTAAATTCCGCATTTTTAATTAATCGAGATTACGCACTGCCCCGGTCGTAACGCAGGTTGTCAGGCTTCTCGCTTCGCTCGAAACCCAACCTGCTGACAGGCCGAAGGCCCGCCCTGAAGCAGACTTGGAAGGCTGCGCTACGGGTCTGCGTTACGACCGCTGCCGCGCCTGCATCACGCCGGCGCGTGTGACAGCGAAATATAAAAGCGCGGATTTGACTGGCGCGGCAAAATCCGCATCCACATTGGCCCATGCCCCCGTCGTTGAAAAACATTGCCAAGCACACCGGTCTCTCGGTCGCCACGGTGTCGCGGGCGTTGCGCGGGTCGGACTTGGTCAACGAGGAGACGCGCGCGCTCGTCGGGCAGGCGGCCTCGGAGCTTGGCTACACGCGCCCGCCGCTGGTCGGCGCCATCATGTCGAGCCTGCGGCGCTCGGCGCAGCACAGCTACCTCGGCAATCTCGCGCTCATTCACATCGCGTCGCCGGGCCAGTCGGAGTGGATTCCGTTTCACAAGGAGTCCATCGAGGGCGCGCAGGCGCGCGCGGCGGAGCTGGGCTTCAAGCTCAGCGTGTTCAAGCACGCGCCGGTGGACAACCGCCACGCCGCGCTCAACCGCGTGTTGCGCAGCCGCGGCATCACGGGCCTGATCTTCATCAACGCGCAGGCGCGCGCCGATTTTTCGCGCTTCGACTGGTCGCCTTTCGCGGCGGTGCAGATCGACTATCCCGTCTCCGACCCGGTGCTGCACACCTCGGGCATCGACCACCACCGCACCATCCAGATGGCGCTCACGCGGCTCGCCGGGCTTGGCTACCGGCGCATCGGTTTTTTCATCGAACGCTACAAGGACCGCCGGCTCGCCTACAAGTGGTCGGGCGCGTTCGCGGCGTTCCAGCGCGGCATGCCGGAGTTGAAACCCATTCCCGAGCTGGAACAGCCGGTGATCGAGAAGGCGGCTTTCCTGCGCTGGTTCAAAAAACACCGGCCCGACGTGCTCGTCGGCCACAAGACCGCCGTGCTCGACTGGCTGCGCGGCGAACGCGTGCGGGTGCCCGAGGACGCGGGCTTCTTCAACCTGAACTGGAACGAATCCGGCATCCCCTGCGCGGGCCTCGACCTGGAGGCGCGCCTGCAAGGCGCGGTGGCGGTCGAGCATGTCGTCACGCAAATCCACCAGTTCGAGAAAGGCGTGCCCGCGCATCCGAAAACAATCTATATCGAAGGCCGCTGGGTGGACGGCCCGACGCTGCTGACGAAGAGGAAATAAAAAACGGTTCCCCGCTATTTTCGATGGCTGTCGCGGAAATTTTTTAACCACGGAGGTCACGGAGCGGCGGCGGCGCAACCGAAGAAATGAGGTTTGTCTATTTTCGATGAGACAACAAAGCCCCGGAGGGGCGGCCAGCTCTTAGCCGTGGGTGACGGGCGCAGCGAGGGACCCACGGGAAACATTAATAAAAGCCCAAGCCCTGGAGGGGCGACAGCGCGGCCTGACGCAAGGTCAGGCCTTACGGGCCTTGCGCGGGCGTCGTTCCTCGTTCCTTTGGATTCCGACACTCTTTTGAATGACACTCGATTGCCGCGGGCGCGTTTCAAAGTGAAACGCCATGTGTCCGGGAGATTTAGAGCGCCTAACAAAATTACAATAGGGCAGGCCGAAAGACGGTATGAAAAGCGAGAGGAAAGGCGAGGATGCAGGGGCTTCGCTTGCAGAAGCAGAGCCATGTAGGGGCTTCGCTTGCGAAGCCCGTCGCGGAAGGGTGCCACGGATTTGCTTCCGCCAGTGCGCCGGCGCAGTCGCAGGAAACACAATCGCGCGCGACTGCTGTCCGGCAACGGGCTTCGCAAGCAACGGGCTTCGCAAGCGAAGTCCCTACATCCGCCGCCGCGCGCCTCCGTGTCCGCTGTGTCTCTTCGCTCAAGCATTCTTTTTGTTAGACGCTCTTATTCTTTCCTCTTTATCTTTATCTCTGAGGTTACGCGGCGCGGCGCGCGGGGTTGAGTGGTATGGGCGAGGACGCCTGTGGACGGCGTGGAGCGCTGCAAGCATCCGAGCGCATGGGCGAGTCGTCCGTGTTACGCAATCCGCGCGGGTGGGGACGCCCGTGTTATACCCATTCCCAATGAAAATGACTCTTTTGTAGGGGCGTCGCCGGCGACGTCCGGCTTGATAACCGTGCTCCAGCAAAGGCCGTGAACCAGCAACGGGCTTCGCAAGCGAAGCCCCTACATGGCTCTGCTTCTAAAGGGGCCTGTTCTCTGGGAATGGGGATTACTCGATTCCATTCTGAAATTTTTTTATATTAGACGTGTTCGCCAATCTTGTTTTTGCCGTGGTGCGAAATTCAAGGTGCTTCAAAAAATGGCTGAGGGCGGCAGGGAGGCGGGGCCGGGGGTTCCGCGGTGAGGCCTCGGTGTCTCCTTGGGGGGGGGCAAGCCGCCTTTTCCGTTCGGCGGGGGCCTCGGAGAGGCCTCCTTACCGGCTTTGGTCATTTTTCAAAGTGTCCTGCTGGGTGTTGTTTTTTCGGCGCCGGCGGTTTGCGCGCAAGGTGAGCTACTGGCTGCGGGGTATTGTTTGCTGGCTACTGATATCCTTTGCGAATGGAAATCCCCCAAAGGAAGCCGATAAAGGTAGGGCGAGGCGTCCCGCCGAGCCGGGGGAACCGTT
>JAIRTK010000097.1 GCA_031254955.1 Opitutaceae bacterium | reverse complement strand
AATGAAAGGCGCGTTGAAAGGCGGTTTTTGTGGAAGGTAAATAACATTGAATTTACAAGTTTGAAAGGAGCCGGACGAGGGCGCCGTCGAGCGGAAGAAATGAATAATTATTTATATTTTCTTGTTTTTGGTCTCGGGGAATTTTGAAAAATTTGTTTTAAATGCGATTAGGTTCGATTGGAGACGGCTGGACGCTGGATGGATATGGATGGATATGGATGGACGTGGATGAGCGTGAATAACTGATAAGCAGACTTGGGAGTCTGTGCTACGACCGAGGCGGCGCGTAACTTCAGTGAATAATAAGAAGTGCTCAACCTCTGCCGGACGCACCAAGACTTTGCGCTTCGCTTGGGGCGAAAGCATGACGGTGAGGTTTCAAATGCGTGAACTCGCTTCGCGGTCCCGCGCAGGGAGCAAAGACGCCGTCCGAAAGGGCGAGCCGGCGAACTGTCCACAGATTACATGGATTAACACGGGCTAACACGGATTGTCGTTAATGAGAAATTTGTGGTAAGCTGTGCAATCTGTGTGATCTGTGTAATCTGTGGACAGTGAAGTGAATTTTTATTTCACACAAAGGCACGGAGGCACAAGGGAATGAATGCTAATGGTTCACTTTCAGGCACTTTGTGCCTTCGTGCCTTTGTGTGAAATAAAAAACGAACCCTTGGATGAATCGCGGAAACGCGGAAGTGCGGAAGTGCGGAATCGCGGAACGGCGGAAACACGGGAAAGACTGTTTCTGTTTTTTCAGCGCTTCAGTCTTTCCGCGTTTCCGCGATGAAAAAACGAACCATTGAATTGTCCACAGAGCACATGGATTAACACGGATTGTCGGTAATGAGAAATCTGTGGCAATCCGTGTAATCTGTGTAATCTGTGTAATCTGTGGACAGTAAAACGAATCTTTGAATGAATCACGGAATCACGGAAGCGCGGAAACGCGGAAACGCGGAACGGCGGGGGAGGGGGGATCTGGATTTTTTGCGTTTTCTGTGATTAATGAAAAATAAACCATTAATTCGTGGACGGTAAAAATGAACCATGATCTTTACGCTGAGGAGCGGGGATGCCAAGGAAAGTCTCTTTATTCAAAAGGTTTTCTCCGCGTCTTTGCGTCTCCGCGTGAGGATAAATTCTGATAAGGTTTACAGATTTTGCGATAGGATTAAGGGGGGCGGCATTCAAGGGAGGTTTTGGAAATTCATTTTTTAACAGAAGGAAACAAAGGAAACGAAGGCGATGAGGGTAACGATGGTAATGATGGCAACGATGGTAATGGGAGTAATGATGGTAATGATGGCGATGATGGCGATGAGAGTAGTGATGGTAACAAAGGTAAAATAGAGAAGGCTCTGGGTAATAAGTTATTCATTTTAATAATTGATGTTGCGCGTTGCCGTCGTAGCGCAGGTTGTCAGGTTTCTCGCTTCGCTCGGAACCCAATCTGCCGAGCACGCAACGTTTGCGTAGAATGAAGCATGAAGCAGACTCGGAAGTCTGCGCTACGAACGAGGCAACGCGTAACATCGGTTAATAACCGAGGTCGCGCGGTGGAGTCCTTGGGGCCACCCAACGCAACCAGCCCAAGGTAGGGAGGCCTCTCCGAGGCATCCGCGAGCACGCTCCGATTTACCTATGATATTCCAAAACCGTCCATCACGCTCGGCGGAGGCCTCGGAGAGGCCTCCCTACCGGCGCTGCCGCGCCAGTCCTCTTGCGGTGGCCGTCCGCGTAACCTTATACCCTTTCCCAATGGATATTACCGGCGCTGCCGCGCCAGGTTTTTTGCGGTGGCGATAAAATACATCGGAAGGGCTTTGGCTGGGTTTTAAGGGGTTTTGGAGGATGGGTAGGTTTTGGCGGCTTCCTTGGTGTAATTGGCCAGTTCGGCGGCGGTGCGTTCGGGCGTCCAGCCGGCGGCGGCGGACATCCATTGCGCGATTTCGGGGGCGCGGGCGGGGGTGTCGCCGTGATAAAAGTGCCAGCTGGAGCGGCGCATGAGCACGTCGTCGAGGTGGACGGCCCATTCGTGCCCGACGTAGTGGCGGACGGCTTCGGCGGTGACGGGCGGGGGAATGATGCCGCTGTAGGGCGCGGTTTCGGCGGGGGGCAGGAGCGGCTCCTTGGCGGTGCGGCAGGGCACGGCGGGGGCGCCGAGGTATTTCGCGATTTTGGTGACGGCTTGCTCGGCCATGAGGCGGTAGGTGGTGAGTTTGCCTCCGGCGATGTCCCACCAGCCTTCGGCGGGGTTTTTGATTTGGTGGGCGCGGGAGGTGTCGGAGGGCGTGCCGTCGCGGTTGGCGATGAGCGGGCGGACGCCGGCCCAGGAGGAGATGATGTCGTCGCGGGTGAGCCGGGCGGCGGGGAAGGTGGTGTTGGCGGTGTGGAGGACGTAGTCGATGTCGTCGAGGCCGACGGCAACGTCGGCGGGGTCGGCGTCGTAGTCGGTGTCGGTGGTGCCGATGATGAGGCGTTCGCCCCAGGGGATGAGAAAGAGGATGCGTTTGCCTTCGACCATCGTGACGGCTTCGTCTTCGGCGACGGTGACGCGTTTGCGGTCGACGACGATGTGGATGCCTTTGGTGAGGCGGAGTTTGACGGCGCTGTGGGGGATGGCCTCGGACCAGGGGCCGGCGGCGTTGAGGATGGCGCGGGCGCGGGCGGTGATTTTTTGGCCGGCAAGGGTGTCTTCGATTTGGCAGGCCCAGGCGCCGGCGGCGCGCGTGGCGTCGGCGAAGCGGGTGTAGTTGGAGACGAGGGCGCCGTTTTTCACGGCGGAGCGGAGGGTGTCGAGGGTGAGGCGGGCGTCGCTGGTGAGGGCGTCGTAGTAGCGCACGGAGCCGCGGAGTCCGGCGGTGTTGATTTGCGGGAGTTTGACGAGGGTTTCTTCCTTGGTGTAGCCGCGGGAGGGTTTGAAGTTTCGTCCGTTGCAGAGGAGGTCATACATTTTTACGCCGATGCGCATTTGCCACATGGGGCGTCCGTTGACTTTATAGACGGGGAAGATGAAGCCGAGGGGTTGCCCGAGGTGGGGCGCGATGGCGTGGACGACTTTTTTTTCCACGCTGGATTCGTGCACGAGGCCGACGCGGCCTTGTTCGAGGTAGCGCAGGCCGCCGTGGAGCAGGCGGCTGGAGCGGCTGCTGGTGCCGGCGGCGAAGTCGTGGGCGTCCACGAGGCCGGTGCGCAGGCCGCGCATGGCGGCGTCGCGCGCGACGCCGGCGCCGACGATGCCGCCGCCGATGACGAGGAGGTCGAGCGGGTGTTCCGCGAGTTGTTGGAGAGTGGTCTGGCGTTTTTCAGTGCTGGTTGTGCTCATGGGAAAAGAGGGTCAATGGGGGTTGGCGGCTGGCGTGGCGTGGCGCGCGGCGGCGAGGGATTCGCCGAGGGTCGCGAGGTTTTCAAAGACGAGGTCGGGGCGGTGGGCGGGCGGGGCGGCGTCGGCGTCGGCGCGGGTGGCTTCGCCGGAGAAGACGAGGATGCCGAGGCAGCCGGCGTTTTTGGCCATGGCGACATCGGTGTAGAGGCGGTCGCCGACCATCGCGACTTCGCGGGGTTGGAGGCCGTGGCGGGCGAGGATGCCGGCGAGCATGGAGGGGTCGGGTTTGCCGAAGACGCGGTCGGGGGCGCGGCCTGTGGCGGCTTTGATGGCGGCGCAGATGGAGCCGCAATCGACCAGCACGGTGGGTTGGTCGGTGGGGCAAACGTAGTCGGGGTTGGTGGCGAGGTAGGGGCGGCCTTGCGACACCCACCAGGCGGCGCGGCAGAGGCGGGCGTAGGTGAGCGAGGTGTCGAAGCCGGCGACGACGGCGTCGGGGGAGTCGGCGGGGTCATCCTCGGCGGACTGGAAGCCGGCGCGGCCAAACTCGGCGATCATGCCGGGGGGGCCGAGGAGGAAGAGGCGGCGCAGGTCGGGGCGGCTGGCGCGGAGCCAGTCAATGACGGCGAGGGCGGAGGTGTAGAGGTGGCCGGGGGAGGAGGGGAGGCCGAGGCGGGCGAGTTTGTCGAGATATTCGGCGGCGGACTTGGAGGGGTTGTTGGTGAGAAAGGTGTGGCCGATGCCGAGGGCGGCGAGGCGGGCGAGGAAGGGCTTGGTCCAGGGGAAGAGCGTGCCTCCTTTGTAGATGGTGCCGTCCATGTCGAGAACGACATGGCGGACGCGGGCGAGGGCGGCTGAAGCGGCGGCGGGCATGAAGGAGGGTTTGAGTTGAGCGTTAAGTTGGATGTTTGAGTTGGATGTTTAAGTTGAAGCGGGGAGGCGGGCGCGGGGGCGCGGCGGGGGCGGGCGCGGTGAGTGTCGGGCGGCGTGAGTGATGAGCGGTGAGCGGCGAGTGGTGAGTGGCGAATGGCGAATGGTGAGCGGCGAATGGTGAGCGGTGTGCGGCGCGAGTGGCGGGTTTTGGCTCCTTGTTGTTTGTTCTTTGTTGCTTGTTTTTGTTATCCGGCGTCCCCGGCCTTGGTTTCCGGTTTGGGGTTGTCCGTGGTTTCGGCGTAGCCGTGCGTGGGCGCGCGCCACATGAGGGCGAAGACGCCGGCGCCGACGAGGGAGAGGGCGATGATGACGATGTAGGCGAGGTTCCAGCCGTGGTGCTCGGCGATGTAGCCGAAGCCGATGCCGGAGAGGGCGGTGCTGGCATAGCCGAAGATGCCGGTGACGCCGTTGGCGGTGGCGGCGGCTTTTTTCGTGGCTTGGTTGGCGGCGGCAATGCCGACGAGCGCCTGCGGGCCGTAGATGAAGAAGCCGGTGGCGCAGAGGACGGCGAAAAGCGCGGGCGTCGGCGCGGTGCCGGGTATCAGCCAGAGCGCCACCGCGCACAGCGTCGCCCCGGCCATGCAGAACACGCATGTGCGGTGCGCGCGGCCTTTGAGCCAGCGGTCGGTGACCCAGCCGGAGGCGAGCATTCCGACAATGCCCGCGATCTCAAAGAGCGCCACAAGCCAGCCGGCTTTCGTCATGGTCACGCCTTTGGATTGCTGCAACAGCGCCGGCCCCCAGTCGAGCACTGAGAAGCGCACCACATAAACAAAAAAGTTTGCCGTCGCCAAAATCCAGATGAGCGGGTTGCAAAAGACTTTTTCGCGAAGAAAGGCGCGGTATTCGGCGCTTTTTTCCGTTTTTTGCGGCTTCTGCCTCAGTTTGATTTCCGTGCCGGGCAGTTCGGGCAGGCCGACGGAGGTCGGGGTGTCGCGGAGCGTGGCGTAAAGCACCACGGCGCCGGCTCCGGAGATGGCCGCGGGTATCCAAAAACACCAGCGCCACGCGTCAATACGCAGGCCTTTCTCGCCGAGGTCGCCAGAGCCGAGGTGCGCCATGATGTAGCCGCACAGAATGACCACCAGCCCCGCGCCGATGGAGTGCGAGGTGTTCCAGACCGACATCTTGGTCGCCAGCTCCTTGGGCGGTATCCAATGCGTGAGCAACCGCGCGCAGGGCGGAAATCCGCTGCCTTGGAGGAAGCCGTTGACCAGCCACGCCACGCCCATGAAAAGCGCGAGAATCGCGGTGAAATTGCCCATCGTCCGGGAAATCCCGAAAAAGGCGACAAGCTCCGGCATGAAACCGAAAAGGGCGTTGGACGCGGCGCAAAGCACCAGCCCGACGCTCATGTGGACGCGGGCATTGAAGCGGTCGGCGACAAGGCCGTTGAGAAACCGGGAGAAGCCGTAAATGAGGCCGTTGGCGGTGAGAAACGCGCCGAGAACCGTCTTGGAGATGCCCAGGTCCTGCTCCATGCCGGGCATGGCCATGCTGAAGTTTTTCCGCACGAAATAAAACAGCGCGTAGCCCACCATCGTGGCGAGGATGGTGCGCGTCTGCCAGTGGCGGAATTTTCTTTCGGTGTCGGATGGCATGAGGAGGTCGCGGAGGATTGGACGGAAGGAAACGAAGGGAATGCGGAAACGCTGGAAATGTTGGGAACGCTGGGAATGCTGGAAATGAAGGGGAGGCCTTTTATGATATTAGACGTGTTCGGAAACCCGGTTTGGCCGTGGCGGAGGGTATGCGGAGCGGGTAAGGAGGCTGCGGCGAGGCCTCCCTGCCGCCTTCGGACATGTGCCAGCGTGTTTTGGATTTGGCATCACGGTGAAAACAGGGCTGGCGAACACGTCCACGGTTTGGCGGGCATGTCGTTTCGCCCGGAATCCGGCGTCTTCCGTTTCCCGTGGTTCAAAATGGCGATTCATTTTTTGCCTTTGGTTTTGGCCGTCGTGGGCCGCGTGGCGGCTTCGAGCAGGGCGCGCGCGCCGGTTTCGTCGATGACCAGGCCTTTGAGAAAACCGCCGGCGATGGCGGCCAGGATGGAGGTGGAGCGGTCGGTGCCGGAAATCACGCCGATGACCTGCGGAATCGCGGCCAGCCGGTTGAGTTCGATGCTCAGCACCTGGTCCCGCCAGCAGGTGTCGCACTCCCGCCCGGAGGCGTCGTAGAACCGCCCCCCGATTTCGCCGACGGCGCCGGCGGACTTCAGCCCGGCGATGTCTTTTGCCTTGAGCATGCTGCGCTCGATGAACACCGAGTTGTCGAGCGTGCCGACGCCGACCAGGGCGAGGCGGGCCTGGTCGAGGTAAGAGTTGACCACGCGGAACTGGTCGATGGCGAAAAGCGCGTCGCGTATCTTTTTCGCGGGCACAAAGGCCGGCATGTTCAGGGTGAGAAAATCGCCGCCGAGCCGCTGCGAAAAGACGCGCCCGATTTCCTGCGCGTCAAAATCATGCACGCTGGCGTCCACATTCCCGACGGACTGGACGACGGTGATGCGTTTGTTGGTTGACAGGGAGAAGTTGCGGACCAGTTCCCGGACATTGCGCCCGCTGCCGATGGCGATGACATCCTTGGACCTGATCATGGATTGAATCTCCCCGGCGGCGAACCTGCCGAGGACCTTGCGCAATTCCTCCGGCGAAAGCTCCTGCGGGGCCTTGATGACCACCGCGGTGGCGAGACCGAGCTGGGTCCGCAGCCTCGCCTCCAGCTCGCGGTCACGGGGATCGAAATCGGCGACGATGATGCGCACGATGCCGCGCTCCTGCGCCATGGAGAGGAGGCGGCTCACCTTGGCCTGGGAAATCTTCAGATATTTCCCCAGCTGGGCCTGCTTCATTCCGTTGATGTAATAAAGATGGGCGGCGAGGTGCAGCAGGCGGTCTGAATAAAGGTCTTGCATGGGAGTGGCGGCCTCGGATCGAGGCGGTGTGCGTTGCGGCGGCTGGTTTTCGATTTATTAAATTTCAAGCGAGATCGGGCACCCGTGGTCAAAACTCCATGCCCAACTAATCCCAAGGGGCGCGGGGATTGTCTAGATGAATTCAGATTAAAATACTAAATAATTATTCGCGGAAGCGGGAGGGTTTGCCTTGGCAATTTCCGCCCCCGCCTTTCTTGTCGTTCCCATGATCAGGATTCCCCTCCTTCTCCGCCTCCTGTCGCTGTCCTGCCTCGCCGCGACGCTGCACGGGCGGAATGCTGAAATTCTGGAAATCACCACCGCCGGCTCGGCGCTGGTCCTCGTGGCCAAGCCGGACGCGCCGCTGGTGTTCCGCCACTACGGCGGCAGGACGGGCGACGCGCGCGCGCTTTTATATAAAGGATACCGGGAGTCCAACGAAGCCTACCCCGCCTTTGGCGGCACCAACCACGCGAACCTCGCGCTGAGCGTGGTCCACGCGGACGGCGCGCTGACCACCGAGCTGGTTTACGCGGGCCATGAGCGCCGGGCGCTCGACGACAACCGCGAGGAGACCGTCGTCCATCTGAAAGACAAACTCCATCCGCTGGCCGTTGACCTCCGCTTCACGGCGCACAAGGCGGAGAACGTCATCACCCAGCGCGTCGTCCTTTCCCATCGGGAAAAGGCGCCGGTGCGGGTCGAGGCCATCGCCTCCGCCTGCCTGCCGCTCCAGGCCGGCGCGTATTATCTGACGCATTTTCACGGCGCGTGGGGACGCGAAATGCGCGTGACCGAGGAAAAGCTAACGCCGGGCGGAAAGATTATAGAAGAATATAGAAAAGGCGTGCAGACAACCATGTCCGACAACCCATCCTTCATGCTCGCCCTCGACCACCCGGCGGACGAGGAGGCCGGCGAAGTCTATGCCGGCGCGCTCGCGTGGTCGGGCAATTATAAACTGTCGTTCGCGCCGGACGAATGGGAAACGCTGCACATCACCGCCGGCATGAACCCCTTTGCCTCCGCCCGTATATTAAACCCCGGCGAGACGCTGGAAACACCCGAGATGGTGCTGACCTACAGCGCGCAAGGCCGCGGGCAGGCGTCCCGCAACCTCCACGACTGGAGCCGCCGCTACGCGCTCGCCCACGGCGGCGAACCGCGCTCCGTGCTGCTCAACAGTTGGGAAGGCGCCTACTTCACCTTTGATGAAAAAACCCTCACCGACATGATGGACGCCGCCGCCGCGCTGGGCATCGAGATGTTTGTGCTCGACGACGGCTGGTTCGGCAACAAATACCCCCGCGACGATGCCAAGGCCGGGCTGGGCGACTGGCAGGTGAACCGCAAAAAACTCCCGCGCGGCATCGGCCACCTCGCCGACTACGCGGTCGCCAAGGGCCTCCGCTTCGGCATCTGGATCGAGCCGGAAATGGTCAACCCCAAAAGCGAACTGGCCGAAAAACATCCCGAGTGGGTGGTGAAAAGCCCCGGACGCGAAATCCCGCAACGACGCCAGCAGTGGGTGCTCGACATGACCAACCCCGCCGTGCAGGACTTCGTGGAGAAGGTGTTTGACGACACCGTCGCGCTCTCGCCCAACATCACTTATATAAAATGGGACGCCAACCGCCCCGTGTGGAGCGTCGGCTCGGAATATCTGCCGGCGGACAGACAGACGCATTTCTGGCAGGATTACGTGAAAGGTTTATACAGCGTGTATGAACGCATCCGCGCCAAGCACCCGGACATCACCATCCAGCTCTGCTCCTCCGGCGGCGCGCGCCTGGACTATGGCGCGCTGAAATACCACGACGAATTCTGGGCGAGCGACAACACCAACGCCGTGGATCGCGTGCTTATACAATACGGCACCAATATGATTTACCCGGCGATCGCCACGGCGTCGCACGTGTCGGCCAGCCCCAACCACCAGACCGGGATGATGATCCCGCTGAAATTCCGCTTCGATGTCGCCATGTCGGGACGCCTCGGCATGGAGTTGCAGCCCAAGGACATTGCCGGCGCGGAACTGGAGTTTGCCCGGAATGCGATACACAATTACAAACGCATCCGCCCCGTCGTGCAGCACGGCGATTTATACCGGCTGCGCTCGCCTTATGATGAAAGCGGGCGCGCCGCGCTGGCCTATGTTTCCAAGGACAAAAAACAGGCGGTGCTCTTCGCCTACAACCTGTATCATTTTCACGCGCGCGGATTCACTTTCGACGTGAAATTAAAGGGCCTCGATCCCGCGAAAACCTACACGGTTTCCGAACTGAACATGAAGACGGGAAAAAGTGTTTTCTCTGGAAACAAAAAAACTTTCACGGGCGACTATTTGATGAAAGTCGGCGTCAACCTCTCCATCCCCCGCCCGCAGGAAAGCGCCGTGTTGCATATGACGGAGGAATAACGCGCGCGGATATCCTCGCTGGTGTCTTCGGG
>JAIRTK010000022.1 GCA_031254955.1 Opitutaceae bacterium | reverse complement strand
AAGATCAACAAAGGCGGAAAAATCAAACTCTACATCCCCGCCGAGCAAGGTTACGGAGCGACGCCGCGCCAAGGCTCCGGCATCCCGCCGAATGCGACATTGATATTCGAGGTCGAGTTGCTCGACGTGACCCCGCCCGCCCCCGCCGCGAGTGTCGCCCCCACGACACAATAAAACGCCCGCGCCCCAAGGCGCAGGGTATGAGTTTTCCTCTGTTAACCGACCGAGGTTACACGGAAGCGGGATTTCGTGTAACCTCAGTAACCTCAGTTATACCCAAGGCCACGCGAGGCAGAGCGGCCTGTGTGGCAGAGCGATTCGGATGGCAGAGCGATTTGAGTGGCACGGGCGACCCGTTCGTGGACGGCGCTCCGCGCTGTAAACTTTCCGAACACATGGGCGCGGTCGCCCATGCCACGCATCCCCACTCTCCGAATATATCTCATTCTCATGCTCTTTATCATTCTCGTTCCTCGTTCTCTTTCTTCTTTATCTTTATCTCTGATGTTATGCGCAGCCTCTGTCGTAACGCGGACTTCCAAGTCTGCTTCAGGGCGGGGCGGGCCTTCGGCCCGTCAGCAGGTTTGGAAACCTGCGCTACGACAGCAGCGCGTAACATCAATTTATCTTTTCTCTTTTTCCCCCCTTCCCTCCTCAGCGGCACCGCCTTGGGAGAGAAAGAAGAAAGATAAAGAGGAAAGAAGAAAGATAACGAGGAAAGAAGAAAGATAACGAGGAAAGAAGAAAGATAACGAGAAAGATAACGAGAACGAGAACGATAAAG
The DNA here is from genome assembly GCA_031254955.1 of Opitutaceae bacterium. Classification (GTDB taxonomy): domain Bacteria; phylum Verrucomicrobiota; class Verrucomicrobiia; order Opitutales; family Opitutaceae; genus Termitidicoccus. Next base: position 6,975 of record JAIRTK010000022.1, on the reverse strand, counting down.
CGGGAAGAAGAACGAGGAACGATAAAGTAAAGAGAACAATAAAGAAGAATGAAAAAAAGCTCCCGGATGCATGGTCTCGCGTTGAATCACAGCCGCTGCCCGCGCCGAGCATTCCGCGCTGTCCATTTCCGTGGCTTGACACCGGTTGCATTTGCTTTTCGTCTGACCGCCGCGTGAAACCACTCCTGCAATGCGTCGCATTTCTGCTGGCCGCCGTCTGGCTGCCCGCCGCGCAGCATTGCCAATTGGAGGCGCTCGACCTCATCGCCGCGCACGAATGCACCGGCACCGGCGTCGGCGGCGCGGAGGAGGCGCACGGCAAGCGTTCGCACGAAGCGCCGTGCGCGCATGAGAACCACAACGAAATCGAAGGCGGCGCGTATTCCTTTTCCAAGGACAACACCGACGCCCCCGCTCCGCTCCTCTCGCCCTGCCTGTGCCTCACCTGCCTCTACCATTTTCTAGGCAAGGCCGCCGACACACGGCCCGCTGAATTGCTTTCCCCGCCCCCCGACCACCGGAAACACCCGCAAGATTGGGTGCCCGCGTGGACGTTTGCCCGCCGCGCCGCGCCCCCGCCGCGCGCGCCCGCGCGCACCCAAGTCTGACCAGTCCCCGCGCGGACTGGCCGGACGGCATCCACATAAAACCACGACGCATGGCCGTGCGCTTCCGCATGGCCGCGTGCGCCGGCGAGCTGCCGGCCCCCGGCCCGCATCCACGCACCCAGCTCCTCGCTCATGCGCCCTGTTCCTCACCCATTCACCCAGTCCTCACCCATTCATTTTATGCAAAAAACATCATCCATCACTCGCGTCCTTCCCCGCATCCTTCCCCAACTTGCCCGGCATCTCGTTTTGCTCGGGACGGTTTCCGTTCTGCCCTGCCTGCGCGCCGGCGCCGGGCCGGAGCCGCCCCCGCAATCCGTGGGCGCCCTCGTCGCCCAAATCGTGGCGCAAAATCCCGAGCGCCGGTTCTACGAAGCCGAAATCGACGCCGCCAAGGCCGGCGTCCGCGTCGCCCGCGCCTGGAACGCCCCGGAAATCTCCCTCGACGCGGGCCACCAGCGCGTGCGGGACGACCACGGCGCCCTCGCCGGCGAAGGCACCGCGTGGTCGGTCTCCGTCACGCAAACCTTCGAGTGGCCCGGGCGCATCCCGTTGCGCAAGGCCATCGCCAACCGCGATGTCGAGCTGGCCCGGCTCGGCTTCGACCGGTTCAACCAGGCGCTCTCGGCGCGCGCCCGCGAACTCGCCTTCGGCCTCCATGCCGCCAATGCCAAGGCCGCCGCCATCCGCGAGGTGGCCGACCGCTTCTCCGCGCTCAGGGAAACCTTCCTCGCCCGCGACCCCGCCGGCCTCACGCCCCTGCTGGAGACCCGCGTCATCGAAGCCGCCGAGCTTGCCCTGCAACGCCGCGCCACCGAGTCCGCGCTCGCCGTCCAGTCCGCGCTCATCGAACTCAACCAGCTTCGCGGCGCCGCGCCCGAGGCCGCGCTCCGCGTCGCCGCGCCCGCGCTTGAGTTTCACCCCGTCGCCGCCGGCCTCGACGCGCTGCTCGCCGCCGCGCGCGAAAACAACTTCGACTACCGGATGCGCCGCGTGGAACTCGAACAACAAGGCTACGCCGTCCGGCTCGCGAAGCACGAACGCTACCCGTCCGTAAGCCTCCGCCCGTATTACTCCGACGCCAAGGCGGGCGACCGCGAAACCATCGTCGGCGTCGGCGTCTCGCTTCCGCTCCCGCTCCCGCTCTCAAACGGCAAACGCGGCGCGGTCCAGCTCGCCGAGGCGCGCCAGCGCCAGGCCGAAACCGCCGTGCTCACGTCCCAGCGCGAGCTTGAGCGCGAAGTGGTGACCGCCGCCCGCGCCTTCGAGACCAAACTGGCCGAGACCCGGCGCTGGCCGACCGACACGGTCGCGCGCTTCCGCGACGCCGCCGCGCTTGCCGACCGTCACTACCGCCTCGGCGCCGTGCCCATCGCCACCTACCTCGAATTGCAAAACAGCTATCTCGACGCCGTCGAGTCGATCCTCGACACGCAGCAAGAAACGCTCGCCGCGGGCCTGCGCCTCGAACAACTCACCGGCCTCGAACTCAACCCCGTCGCAATCGCGCCATGAACCCGGAAACCCTTTTCATGAACCCATCAGACAATAAAACCCCCGGCCCGGCTGACCCAATCCCCGCTTCGGCTGCCCCAATCCCCTGCCCGGAAAACCCCGGCACGGAGCGAGCCGGCCCGGGGCGCGTCGGCTTGGGGAACGCACGCGTCTCGTGTGCCGGTTTTGGCGTCCCGCCAAAACCCATTACCCGGCGCGACGCCGGGCAACACACGCGGGACGCGTGTGCTCCCCGGAAAAACACCGCCCGTTTCCTTTGGGGCGGCCTGCTCGCCGCCGCGCTTGCGCTCGCCGGTTGCGGAGAAAAACACAACCACGCCGACCACGCCAACCACGCCGCCGCGCACGACGACCACGACGACCCCAAACACGCTGCGCACGACGGCGGCAACCACGCCGCGCACTCCGACCACAACCACGCAGCACACGCCGTCACCGACCACGCGGAACACTCCGGCCACGAGCACGCCGCGCACGACGGGGACGAAACCGGCCAAAGCGTCAGCTTCAAGGAAGGCCAAGGCCTGCTGCTTTCGCCCGAGGTCATCCGCGCCCTCGCGATAAAGACCGGGGATGCCGAGGTGCGCCCGCTTGCCGCCGAGTGGAGCGTGTCCGCCCAAATCATCGCGACCACGCCGCGGCTAATCGCCTCCGCGCGCGTTCCCGAGGCGGAGGCCGCCGCGCTCGAAAAAGCGTCCGCCGCCGGCGCGAAGCTGCTGCTTGCGCAAGCCTCCCCTGTCGGCGCGAAGCTGCTGCTTGCCGACCGCTCGTCCACGCCGGCCACGCGGTTTGTTGACCTCGTTTACGAGCTTGCCCTCCCGCCCACGCCCGCGTCGTCCGCGCCGTCCGCGCCATCCGCGCCGTCCGCGCCGCCGCCCGCGCCCGAGACCGGCAGCTTCGTCACGCTCGCCCTCACCGGCGCGCCCGCGACCGTCCTCGCCGTGCCCCGCTCCGCCGTGCTCGAAACGGCGGCGGGCGCGTTTGTGTATGTCGTCAAGGACGACGCCTTCCTGCGCACGCCCGTGCGGACTGGCGGACGCTCCCCGGCGCTCGTCGAAATCACCGACGGCCTCCGCGCGGGCGCTGTCGTGGTCGTCTCCTCCGTCGAACAACTCTGGCTCGCCGAGCTGCGCCTCACCAAAGGCGGCGGCCACAGCCATTGAGGCCGCGCGCGCCGCCGGGTCATCCGCGTCACGGGCATCACACACCAACTTCCACCCTGTTTTTATTTTTCCATGATAGACAAAATCCTTGAATTTTCCCTGCGCCAGCGCGTGTTCGTGCTCATCGGCGCGGCGGCGCTCATCTTCACCGGCATCTGGTCGGCCCTGCGCCTGCCCATCGACGCCGTGCCGGACATCACCAACGTCCAAGTGCAAGTCAACACCGCCGTCCCCTCGCTCGCGCCCGAGGAAATCGAAAAACTCGTCACGTATCCCGTCGAGGCCGGGATGGGCGGCATCGAAAACCTCGTCGAAGTGCGCTCCATCTCCAAGTTCGGCCTCTCGCAAGTCACGCTGGTCTTCGAGGAAGGCAGCGACCTCTACCGCGCGCGCCAGCTCGTCGGCGAACGGCTGCAAGCCGTCAGCGAGGAACTGCCGCCGGGCGTCGTGCCCAAGCTCGCGCCCATCACCACCGGGCTGGGCGAGATTTACCATTACACCGTCCACTACCGCGACGACGCGGCGGAGGCGCCGTCGGACCCGGTCGAGCGGTTGCGCGAACTCAGGCTCGCGCAAGACTACATCGTGAAACCCGCGCTGCGCACCGTGCCCGGCGTCACCGAGGTCAACACCAACGGCGGCTACGACCGGCAGTTCGTCATCACACCCGACCCCGTGAAACTCGCCAGCACCGGCCTCTCCATCGGCGAATTGGCGGACGTCATCGCCGAAAACGTCGCCAACGCCGGCGGCTCCGTCGTGGAAAAGGGCGGCGAGTCCGTCACCGTGCGCGCCATCGGACGCGTGCAAAACACGGAGGACATCGCCAGCCTCCCGCTCAAACTTTCTCCCGTTCGCGCCGGCACGCTACGGGTGAGGGACGTCGCCGAGATTGGCATCGGCTCGGGCGCCCGCGCCGGTTTCGCCACGCACGACGGACGGGAGGCCGTGGTCGGCTCCGTCCTCATGCTCATCGGCGAGAACAGCCGCCTGGTCTCCAGCCGCGTCCACGCGCGCATCGCGGAAATCCAGAAAAAGCTCCCCGCCGGCATGGCCATCGAGACGGTTTACAACCGCACCGACGTGGTGAACGCCACCATCCGCACCGTCGAGAAAAACCTCTTCGAGGGCGCGCTCCTTGTCATTGCCATCCTCATCGGCCTGCTCGGCAACTGGCGCGCGGCGCTCATCGTCGCCACCGCGATTCCGCTCTCCATGCTCTTCGCCATGACGGGCATGGTGCGCTACGGCGTCTCGGGCAACCTCATGAGCCTCGGCGCGGTGGACTTCGGCCTCATCGTGGACGGGGCGGTCGTGATGGCGGAAAACGTCGTGCGCCTGCTCGCGCAACGCCAGCACGAGCTGGGCCGGCTGCCCGCGCCCAAGGAACGCCTGCGCACCGTGCTCGCCGCCTGCAAACAAGTCGGGCGGCCCACGGTGTTCGGCGTGGCCATCATCACCATCGTCTATCTGCCGATGTTCACGCTCACCGGCACCGAGGGAAAAATGTTCAAGCCGATGGCCTTCACCGTCGTCTTCGCGCTCGTCGGCGCGCTCCTCCTCGCCCTCACGCTCGTGCCCGTGCTGTGCTCGTTTTTCATGACGGCCAAAGTCCGCGAAGGGGACAACCTCCTCATCCGGCTGGCAAAACGCGTTTACCGCCCGGTGCTCGCGCTCAGCTTGCGGCTGCGCTGGCTTGTCGTTGCCGCCGCCCTCGCCGTCTTCGCCCTCGCCGCGTGGGTGTTCCCGCGCCTCGGCGCGGAGTTCATCCCGCAGCTCAACGAAGGCTCGCTCGCCGCGCAGATGATCCGCACCACCAGCATCGGCACCGGCGCGTCGCTCGACATGCAACTCGCCTCCGAAAAACTCATGCTGGAGAAGTTTCCCGAAATCACGCACACGTTCGCGCGCGTCGGCACCTCGGAAGTCGCGGTGGACCCGATGGGCGTCAACGTCGCCGACAGCTACATGATGCTCAAGCCGCCGTCGGAATGGCGCAAAATCGACGGACGCGCCATCACCAAGGACGAGTTGACCAACCTCATCTCGAAAGAACTCACCGTCCGCTTCCCCGGCCAAAGCTACCTGTTCTCGCAACCCATCGAGCTTCGCTTCAACGAACTGCTCTCCGGCAGCCGCGCCGACATCGCCATAAAAGTCTTCGGCGACGACTACGAGACGCTCGAAAAACTCGCCGGCGAAATCCGCGAAATCGTCGAAAAAATCCCCGGCGCCGCCGACGTGGAATTTGACGCCGCGGGCAAGGCTCCCGTTCTCCAAATCGTCGTGAACCGCGCCGCCATGTCGCGCCACAACATCCACGCCGACGAGGTGAACAAAACCGTCGAGACCGCCTTCGCCGGAAACGAGGCCGGCGTGATTGTGGACGGCAACCGCCGCTATCCCATCATCACGCGCCTGCCGGAGGAAACGCGGCGCGATTTCGCCAACGTCGCCAACCTCCCCGTGAAAACCGCCGACGGCACCCTTGTCACGCTCGGGCAAGTCGCCGACGTGGGCGTCACCGAAAGCGTGAACACCATCTCGCGCGAAGCGTTCCAGCGGCGCATGGCCATCCAGGTGAACCTGCGCGGACGCGACGTGCAAAGCTTCGTCGAGGAGGCGCAGGACAAAATCGCCGCCGAAGTGAAGCTGCCCGACGGCTACTTCGTCGAATACGGCGGCGCGTTCAAGAACCTCCAGGAAGCCCGCGCGCGCCTCGCCATCGTCGTGCCCGCCGCGCTCGCGCTGATATTCCTGCTCATCTTTCTCGCGTTCGGCAGCGTGCGGCAGGCGCTCGTCGTTTACACCGGCATCCCGCTCGCCGTGACCGGCGGCGTATTTGCGCTCTGGATACGCGGCCTGCCGTTCTCGATTTCGGCGGCGGTCGGCTTCATCGCCCTCTCCGGCGTGGCCGTGCTCAACGGCGTGATGATGATTTCCTTCATCAACCAGTTGCGCGAGGAAGGCCGCTGCGTGCGCGACGCCGTCACCGAAGGCGCGCTCACCCGCCTGCGCCCCGTGCTCATGACCGCGCTCGTGGCCGCGCTCGGCTTCGTGCCGATGGCGCTGGCGACGGGACCCGGCTCGGAAGTGCAGCGCCCCATCGCGACCGTCGTCATCGGCGGCATCGCCACCGCCACCTTCCTCACCCTCGTGCTCCTGCCGACGCTCTACTGCTGGCTCGAACGCGACCGCCCCGCCCCGCAACCCGGCAACCACAACGCCTGATCACCCCTAATACCAATTCCCAATGAGATTTATCCTTTTGTAGTCCGATTTTGCTCTTTCTCTTTATTCTTTATCTTTCCTCTTTCTCTTACTTCCTCCCATTACTGGTTGGAAACGAGGAGAAAGAGAAAGATAAAGAGGAAAGAGAAAGAAATGGGCAGCACGGCGGCTATCCATCCAAAAGAATAAATTTTGTTCGGAAGTGGTATAATACCATTTGCGAATGAAAATCACACTTTAGGTAGGGTGAGGCGTCCCGCCGAGCGGCGAGCGGTTCACACGGCTCGGCGGGACGCCTCGCCCTACCTTTAACGGCTTCCTTTGTGTGAGTTTCATTACGAAAGGGTATTATACCAATTCCGAACAAAATTTATTCTTTTGGATGGATAGCCGCCGTGCTGCCCATTTCTTTCTCTTTCCTCTTTATCTTTCTCTTTCTCCTCGTTTCCAACCAGTAA
>JAIRTK010000020.1 GCA_031254955.1 Opitutaceae bacterium | reverse complement strand
GCGGACAGGCATGCGTCCGCCTCGCGGGGTTGCCTGCCGTGCGGGGTTCGGTTGCGCGCGAGCGACTGGGAGCGCCGGCATCCTGCCGGCAGGCTTGGGTTGCCCGCCCAAATCGCTGGCATATCTGGAAAAAGACCGACGTTGGCACGGAAACGCATGGGCATTTTAAAAGAGGTTGATTAAAAGAGGGTGATTAATACCAATTCCCAATGAGATTTATCTTTTTGTAGTCCGATTTTGCTCTTTCTCTTTATTCTTTATCTTTCCTCTTTCTCTTCCTTCCTCCCCTTACTGGTTGGGAACGAGGAGAAAGAGAAAGATAAAGAGGAAAGAGAAAGAAATGGGCAACACGGCGGTCATCCATCCAAAAGAATAAATTTCGTTCGGAATTGGTATAAAAACGGCTTTTTCAAAACGCCCCTTGGTTTCAATTTCTTAATTTCTAATTCCTGATTTCTGATTTCTAATCTCCGCTTCGAGATGCTTCATTTTTTTCTCACACGATTCTGGCAGACCTGCCTCGCGATCTTCGTCCTCGTCACGCTCACGTTCTTCATGTGCCGGTTCGCGCCCGGAGGCCCGTTCACCGCCGAGAAGGCCGTCACCCCGGAAATCGAGGCCAACCTGAAAGCCCACTACGGCCTCGATAAACCCCTCGTCGCCCAATACGCCGATTATCTCTGGAACCTCTGCCCGAAACGCTTCGCTCCTGGGAAATTCTCCCCCGATTTCGACTTCAAAGCCGCCTTCGGCATCGATTTCGGCCCGTCCTTCAAATACCCCAACCGCACCGTCAACGAAATCATCGCCGACAAACTCCCCGTCTCCATCCAACTCGGCGTGCCCGCGCTCGCCATCGCGCTCCTCGTCGGCATCACGCTCGGCGTCGTCGCCGCCGTGAACCGCAACACTTGGATCGACTACGCCGCGTCGGTCTTCGGCATGGCGGGCATCTCGATCCCGACCTTCGTGGTCGGCCCGGTCATGGTGCTCGTCTTCGCCATCCACATCCGGCTTTTCAACGCCTCCGGCTGGTATTCGCTCTCCGACCGGGTGCTGCCCTGCCTCATCCTTGGGCTTGCCTATGCCGCGCCCATCGTGCGTCTCACGCGCGGCGGCATGTTGGAGGTGCTCGGGCAGGATTTCATCCGCACCGCCGTCGCCAAGGGCGCGTCCCCGGCGCGCGTCATCCGCAAGCACGCGTTGCGCGGCGGCCTGCTGCCCGTCGTCTCGTATCTCGGCCCGGCCGTGGCCAGCATCCTCACCGGTTCGTTTGTGATCGAGACGATTTTCCAAATCCCGGGCCTCGGGCGCGAATTCGTGAACAGCGCCTTCAACCGCGACTACACCCTCATTCTGGGCACGGTCATCCTCTACGGCCTGCTCATTTCCACGCTCAATTTCCTCGTCGATATCGCGCAGGCGTGGATGGACCCCAAGGTGCGGCTGGAAACTTGAAGCGGATGTTTTGAGAAAGGAAAAAGATGACGCCGGGCGCCGTTTAAAAACGAGAGTCTTCAGGGGAGGCGCCGGTCACGGAGTGTATTCCATCTCGGCGGAGACAAAATAGTGGTCGCTCGGGTAGCGCTTGCCGTTGCTGTCGCGGATGATTTCGGCTGCGGTGGCGCGGAGGAGATTGTTGGAAAACACGAAGTCAATCTTGCCGGGGCTGTTGGGGTTTTTGTAGGCGCGCCCGGCGAAGCCGTGAAAGGTGTAGCCAGGCTCGGCGGGGCCGTGCACGGCGGCGTAGGAATCAATCCAGCCAGAGGCCTTGAGGTGCTGGATGGCGGGGGTGTTGGCGTCGGCGTTGAAGTCGGCGGTCAGGATTTGCGGAATGTCGGCGGGGCGCTTTTCGGCGAAGCTGGTGAAGATGCGGGCCTGCCGGGTGCGAACGTCCTCGTTGTCGTGCTGGAAATGGGTGTTCCAAACGAGGAGCCGGCGTCCGGTGAGTTTGTCGCGGAGAAGGAGGTGGTTGGCCACGCGGTCGCCGCTTTTGGGCAGGTGCGAGAAGGGCTTTTCGGGCGTGTCCGAGAGCCAGAACGCGCCGCCTTCGATTTTTTCAAAGCGTTTCGTCGAGTAGAAGATGGCGTTTTTCGACGCCTCGGCCGGGCCGTAAAACGCGGCGAAGCCAGGCAGGTTTTCCTTGAGGTAGTCGAAATTGTTGATGCGCATTTCCTGAAAACAGAAAATGTCGGCGTCCTGCGCGAGCAGCACGTCGCGGCAAAATTCCTTGCGCGGCTCCCAACTGTCGCCGGTCTCGAAATCCTTGGCGAAGTCGTGGCGGATGTTGGCGGAGACGACACGGATGGCGGCCTCGGTTTTGCGATGCCTCTGGCTGACGGAGGCGGCGGGGACGCCGGCGGCGGAGGGGGCGGGGAAAAAAAGCGTGGCGATGGCCAGCAAAACGCCGGCAAACGCAAGCGTGCGGGTAATTTTTTGAGGGTTCATGCGGGCGTGCTTTTCGCAGACGACTCGCGGCGCGGTCAAGCGCGAAAGGTCTCGCGGCGGAAGCGGGCCGGGATGGCACATCCTGTGAGGCTGCATCATGATGCGCGTGGACGCTGGTATTCCTGGATGCCGCGCGGTTTGAGTTTCAGCTTGGGCTGAAAAGCCGGTGGAGCGGGTGGAACTCGGCTTGTCGGCGGCATGGTGTCTCCAAAAACGAAATTCAATTCGTAATTGGCATCGGAAAATAAAAAGATGGAGGAAAATCGCATCGCACCCATGTCCGCCGCCACTCCCGCCACAGCCGCCACAGCCGCCATTTCCGCCGCCAGCGCCCCCGCCGAGAAAGGCCGCTCGCCCGGCCTCGACGCCTGGCTGCGGCTGCGCAAGAACAGACTCGCGATGACCGGCCTCGTCATCCTCGTCCTCCTCGTGCTGCCCTGCCTCTTCGGCCCCGCGCTCAGCCCCTACGATTACCGGGAGCAGGACATCGACCTCGGCGCCGCCGGCCCGAGCGCGTCGCACTGGTTCGGCACCGACGACCTCGGGCGCGACCAACTCGTCCGCATCCTCACCGGCGGACGCATCTCGCTCATGGTCGGACTTTGCGCGACGCTTGTCGCCCTCGTCATCGGCATCACCTACGGCGCCGCCGCCGGCTACTTCGGCGGCAGGCTCGACGCCGCCATGATGCGCGTCGTGGACATCATCTACTCGTTCCCCTTCCCCGTCTTTGTCATCCTGCTGATGACTTTTTTCGGGCGAAACATCTACCTCCTCTTCGCCGCGATCGGCGCGGTCGAATGGCTCACCATGGCGCGCATCGTCCGCAGCCAAGTCATGGCGGTCAAACGCATGGAGTTCATCGAAGCTGCCCGCTCGCTCGGCTTCGGACGGCGGCGCATCATCTTCCGCCACATCCTGCCCAACATCCTCGGCCCCATCATCGTTTACATCACGCTCACCATCCCGTCGGTCATGCTGCTGGAGGCCTTTTTGAGCTTCCTCGGCCTCGGCGTGCAGCCGCCCATGAGTTCGTGGGGCACGTTGATCAAGGAAGGCGCCGAGAAAATGGAGGAATACGCCTGGCTCCTCGCGATTCCCGGCTTCATCTTCTCCCTCACCCTGCTTTCCCTCAACTTCCTCGGCGACGGCCTGCGCGACGCCCTCGATGTCCGCTCCTCCAAGGATTGACCCTCCGCGACGCCAGCCACTTCCGCCTCCGCCACTCCTGTCGCCGCCTCCGCTCCTGCCCCTGCCGCCTCCGCCCCTGCCATCTCCGCCGCCCGAAAAAATCTGTTCGCCCCGCCACATCCGATCCCACACGGTTTCCATCCCTCCAGCAGAACCCTCCCGCATGAAGCGATTTCTCCCGTATTATTCCCTGCTCCGCGCCGTCATCTGGCCCTTCATCGCGGCCATCCTGTTCGGCGTGGGCTACGGCATCGCCAGCGGCTTCGGCCTGCCATTCATGATCAACACGGTCCTGCCCGCGCTCTTCCCCACCGAAACCGGCCAGCTCGCCCGACTCGTCATCGTCTCCAACGAAAAATACACCTGGCTGCCCAACATCATCGTCCCCGCGCACCACGTGCTCCTCGTGGCCGTCATCCTCCTGCCCGCCACCTTCACCCTCCGCGGCGTCTGCCAATTCTGCAACGTTTACCTGCTCAACTACGCCGGCATCCGCGTCCTCGAAACCGTGCGCACCCGCGTCTTCTCGCGCCTGCAAACCCTGCACCTCGACTTCTTCCGCAAACACAAGTCCGGCGACCTCATCAGCCGCGTCTCGGGCGACACCGCGCACATGAAGTCCGTCATCGTTGACACCACCAACGACATCCTCATCCAACCCTTCACCTTCATCGGCGCGCTCTGCTACATCGTGTGGACGGCCTTGCAAAAACCCGACACGCTCTACTTCATCCTCAGCCTCCTCGCCCTCCCGCTCGTCGTGCTCCCCATCCGCATGATCGGACGCAAACTCCGCCGCAAATCCCACTCCATGCTCGCGCAAGCCGGCAACCTCAACGCCATCCTCACCGAAAGCATCCAGTCCCCCCGCGAAATCCGCGCCTATAACCTTGAGACCCGCGAAACCACCCGCTTCCGCGACGAAGTGCGGAAATTCTTCCGCCAGCAAATGAAAGTCGTGAAATACGACAAAATGCTCTCCCCCATCATCGAAATCATCTCCGCCACCGCCATCTCCCTCGCCATCTACCAACTCCACGGCACCGCCATCACCCAAAGCGAAGCCGCCTCCCTCATCGCCGCCCTCTACTTCGCCTACGAACCCGTCAAACGCCTCGGCGGCATCAGCAACCGCGTCAAACAAGGCGAAGCCGCGCTCACCCGCATCGAAGAAATCCTCTTCGCCCCCATCGAAGTCGCCGAACCCGCCGCCCCGCGCCCCATTCCCGCCGGACGAGGCGAAGTCGTGTTTGAACACGTCACCTTTGGCTACGACGCCGGCGCGCCCGTGCTCCGCGACATCAACATCACCATCCGCACCGGCGAAACCATCGCGCTCGTCGGCCCCAGCGGCGCCGGCAAAACCACCTTCATCAACCTCATCCCGCGCTTCTACGATGTCGCCGCCGGACGCATCCTGATCAACGGCATCGACATTCGCGACGCCTCGCTCGCCGGCCTCCGGCACCGCATCGCCCTCGTTTCCCAGCAACCCATCCTCTTCAACGACACGATCTACCACAACATCCTCCTCGGCAAACTCGACGCCACCCGCGCCGAAGTCGAAGAAGCCGCCCGCCGCGCCCACGCCCTCGACTTCATCCACGCGCTCGAACACGGATGGGACACCATCGTCGGCGAACGCGGCGAACGCCTCTCCGGCGGCCAGCGCCAACGCATCGCCATCGCCCGCGCCTTCCTGCGCGACGCGCCCATCCTCATCCTCGACGAAGCGACCTCCGCGCTCGACTCCGAATCCGAAGCCAAAGTGCAACACGCCCTCGACGAACTCGCGCAAGGCAAGACCACATTCATCATCGCGCACCGCTTCAGCACCATCCGCAACGCCGGCACGATCCT
>JAIRTK010000002.1 GCA_031254955.1 Opitutaceae bacterium | reverse complement strand
TCTCGCCGAGGTTACGCGCAGCCTCTGTCGTAATGCAGACTTGTAACGCAGACTTCCAAGTCTGCTTCAGGGCGGGCCTTCCGCCCGTCAGCAGGTCGGGTTCCGAGTGAAGCGAGAAGTCTGTCAACCTGCGTTACGCCATCAGCGCGTAATATCAAGTTCTCATTCTCTCTCCCTCTCTCGTTTTCTTTCTCGTTCTTGTTCTCTTAATTTTCTGATTGGAGGAGAGAGCGAACGATAACGAGAGATAACGAACGATAAAGAGAGAGACCGAGAGAAAACGATAAGAAGAACAAGAGAACGATAAAAAGAACGAGAGAACGAGAAGGAGAATGAGCAAGAGTTAGAGAATAAGCAAGAGCGAGAGAACGCTTGGGCCGGGGTCGGAAGCCCATGACAATTTTCTGGCGTTACACTGACGGCCCACATGCGCCTCGCCCACCTCGTCAGCAACATCCTCGGCTTTTTGCGCCTCGAACAAGGTCGCGAAAAATCCGGCCTCGCATTCTCGCGTTCCAATAACAAACTTCCCGTCCATCCTGATGCATCATCCGTCCCATCCGCGGCCATCCGCATTGGTTCCGGCGGGCGCGCCCCGCTATGATATTATCATCGTCGGCCTGGGGCCGGCGGGGGCGACGCTGGCACGCTTGCTCAGCCCGCGCCTCAAGGTTCTCGCCATCGACAAAAAATCCGGCGGCGCGGAAGGCGGTTTCAGGAAACCTTGCGGCGGCCTTCTCGCGCCCGATGCGCAGAAGGTTCTCGCCCGTTTTGACCTCGCGCTGCCGGCGCGCGTGCTGGTCAGCCCGCAAATCTTTGCCGTCAAAACCATCGACGCCGACGCGCGCCGGACGCGCTGCTATCAACGTTTTTATCTCAACCTCGACCGCCACCGTTTTGACCAGTGGCTCATCAGCCTCATCCCGTCGCGTGTTGAGGTGCGGAAGGACGCCTGCCTCAAAAGCCTCGTGAAAACCGGCGCCGGTTTCGATGTGACTTGGCATCAGGATGGCGCGGATTTCACCGCCAGCGCGACGCATGTCGTGGGGGCCGACGGGGCCTCGTCCGCCGTGCGCCGCGCCCTCTACGGCGGGCGGCGGGGCATCCGCCACTACACCGCCATCCAGCAATGGTTTCACGACGAGCACGCCGGGCCGTTTTATTCGTGCATTTTCGATTCGGACACGACCGATTGCTACGCGTGGGGGCTTTCCAAGGACAGGCATTTTATTTTTGGCGGGGCGTTTCCGCCGAAGCACTGTCGCGAGCGTTTCGAGCGGTTAAAGGAGCGCATGAAGGCATTCGGTTTTTGCTTCGGCGCGCCGTTGAGGACGGAGGCGTGCATGGTGCTGCGCCCCTCGGGCCTGTTCGATTGCCGCACCGGCAGAGAGGGCGGATTTCTTCTTGGGGAGGCCGCCGGGTTTATCAGCCCGAGTTCGCTGGAAGGCATCAGTTATGCGATGGGCAGCGCGCTCACGTTGAGCAAAATCCTCAATGGAAACAACCGCTCGCCCAACCGGACTTATTTCCTGCGCACGCTTCCGGTCCGCGCGCGGCTTTTCCTCAAAAACCTGAAAGTCCCCTTCATGTATTTCAAACCCCTGCGCCGGCTCGTCATGGCGGTCGGCGTCAAAAGCATCCGCATGGCGGACGCGCCGGAGACGCGTTGATAAAAAAAGGGGCTTATAAAAGCTCGCATTCGCATGGTCGTGCATTTCGCCGTCATTCTCAAGCCCCCGGCGTGACGCCTCCCCAAAAAAAATCGTTCTCGTTCTCGTTCTCTTTCTCGTTCTCTCATTTTTTCTTATCGGAGAAAAAAGAGAGAACTAAAACAAAAACTAAAACGAGAATGAAAACTAAAACGAGAACGAGTAAGAGTAAGAGAACGAGAACGAGAACGAGTAAAAGAATAAAACCGATCAGGCCTGATCCGGAAACCCCATGACAACCCCATGACAATTCCCTGACAATTCCCTGACGCCGCGCTGACAACCCGCGCGCGTGTTTATGTTTCAATGGCCCCGCCATGAAACACAACCCATCCACACCCAAGACACCGCGCCTCGCCGCGCTCCCCGCCGCCCTTGCCGCGGCATTTGCCCTGGCCCTCAGCCTCCAGTCCCCGGCCCTTTTCGCCGCCGCCAACCGCGCGCCCGCCGTCAGCCTGCGCGTCGATCTCGACCGCTCCGTCCTCGCCGCGGACACCACGGAAAAAGCCATCGTGAAAATCTGCCTCGACGGAGTCCGCCTTCCGCGGCCCGAGGCGCGCCAGCCCGTCAACCTCGCCATCGTCCTCGACCGTTCGAGTTCCATGCGCGGCGAGCGCATCGAACGCGCCAAGGACGCCGCGCTCGAAGCGCTGCAACGCCTCGCCCCCGACGACATCCTCTCGCTCGTCGTCTATGATTCCACGGCGGAAGTCCTTGTCCCCGCCCGCCGGGTCGGCGACGGTCGCGCCATCGCCGGCGTCATCCGCTCCATCAACGTCACCGGCATGACCGCCCTGCACGACGGCGTCGTCCTCGGCGGCAACGAACTGCGCAAAAACATCGAGGACCCGCGCTACGTGCACCGCATCATGCTGCTCTCCGACGGCCAGGCCAACCGAGGCCCGCGCACGCCCGAGGCGCTCGGCCAGCTCGGCGAAAAACTGGCCGGCGAAGGCATCTCCGTCACCACCATCGGCGTCGGCCTCGGCTACAACGAGGACCTCATGACCCGCCTCGCGCTCCGCAGCGACGGCAACACCTGGTTCGCCGAGTCCGGCGCCGCGCTCCCGCGCATCTTCGCCGCCGAACTCGGCGACGTGCTCAACGTCGTCGCCCGCCGCGCCGTCATCCGCGTCGAGTTTCCCGACGGCATCCGCCCGCTCGCCCTCGTCGGGCGCCAAGGCTCCATCGACGGACGCCGCGCCGAAATCCCGCTCGGCCAGATTTACGGCGGCCAGGAAAAATTCGCCCTCGTCGAAGTCGAGGTCAGCCCGACCCGCGCCGGCGCCGAGCGCGAAATCGCCCGCGCCCGCATCACCTGCGAGGACATCGCCGCCCAGCGCACCGTCGAACTCGCCGCGCTTGGCCGCGCCCGTTTTTCCGCCGACCCCTCCGCCGTCATCGCCTCGGCCAACCACCAAGTGCAGGCCGACTTCGCCGCCAACCGCACCGCCGAGGTCAAGGACAAGGCCATCGAACTCATCGACGCCGGCCACCAGCAGGAAGCCGCGCAACTCCTGCGCTGGAACTCAAGATATATGGATAACTATGGCAAAAATTACGACAACCGCGCCGTCCGCGAACTCTCCGCCAAAAACGACGCCGAAGCCGAAATCGTGGAGTTAAGCCAGTTCTCCGTCGAAACCCGCAAACAATTCCGCACCGACAACGCAAACACCGTGAACCAGCAAAACACCTCCTCCTCCAGTGTCGCGCCCGTGCGCAAAAAAAAGTAAGGCCGCCGCTTGCGCCGCCCGCGAAGCCGCGGCCCGAGTGGCACGGACGACAGCAGGTTCGCCCGGCACGCGCCGGCCAGCGGCGACCTCGCCCGTGGGATTGCGTGGCACGGGCAACTCGCCCGTGGACGACGCTCCGCGCCGCCCCCCTTCCCCGGACACATGGGCGGGGACGCCCATGCCACTCAATCCCACGCGCCGCGTAGTTGCGCAGGCGCCGACACAAGGTCAGGCCCCGCGGCGGCGGCGGGACTCGCCGGCTTTCGTAGGGCGCGACCTTGTGTCGCGCCGCGATTGGCCGCACGGCCCGACACGCGTTCGCGGCCTGACGCAAGGTCAGGGATTTGTAGGGCGCGACCTCGCGTCGCGCCGGGGTTGGCGCTTGCGGCCTGACGCAAGCAAGCCCAAGCGCTGCGCGCCGCGCAGCCTCACGCCTTCAGCGCGGCGGCGTATGCTTTTTCGGCAAAGGGCCAGTTGACGACGTTCCACCAGGCCGCGATGTAATCGGCGCGCCGGTTTTGGTAGTTGAGATAATACGCGTGCTCCCACACATCCAGCCCGACGACGGGAACGTCGCCCGTGAGGAAAGGCGAGTCTTGGTTCGCGGTGGACGTGACCGCGAGTTTTCCCCTGCTCGCGACCAGCCACGCCCAGCCGCTGCCGAAGCGTTTCATGGCGGCGTCGGCGAAGCGCGCCTTGAACGCCTCGAAACTCCCGAACGCCCCGGCGAGCGCCGCGCCCAAGGCGCCGGACGGCGCGCCGCCCGCGCGCGGCGCGAGGCATTGCCAGAAAAACGCGTGGTTGGCGTGGCCTCCGACGTTGTTGCGCAGCGTGGCGCGGATCGCCTCCGGCGCGTCGTCGAGCCGCGCGAGCAATGCCTCCGCGCGCAGGCCCGCCAGCGCGGGTTGGTCCGCGAGCGCCTTGTTGGCGTTGGCGATGTAGGCTTGGTGATGTTTCGTGTGGTGAATCTCCATCGTGCGCCCGTCGATGTGCGGTTCGAGCGCGTCAAACGCATAGGGCAGTTTCGGCAGGGCAAACGGCCCGGCTGGCGGGGTCGTCGGGGCCGCTCCGGCGGAAACGGGATCGGCGGAAAGCGCGCGGCCCGAAAACAGGCCGAGGCCGAGCAACGCGGCCGTGCCGCCGAGGGTTTTGAGGGCGTCGCGACGCGACACGCGCGACGACATCGGGAGGGAGGAGTCGGGTTTCATGGGTATCAAAAAAAACAAATAAGGCGTGAATCGCAACCGGCGGACGCACTAAGGGACGCAAGGACGCAATAAGGGCATGTCCCTGATTCAACCCCCTGATTCAACCCCTGTCCCTGATTCAACCCATGCGCTTTTGATGGCCGGAAAGAAAGGAATTAACCACGGAGACATGGAGGACACGGAGTGCTGGACCACGGAGGACGAGGCCACGGAGGACGGAGTGAGGGTTGTTATCACGCAGAGACGCGGAGACGCGAAGGCGTGGAGGCGTGGAGACGCGGAGATGCGGATAGGGGAAGTAGTGAGTGGTAAGGGGTGAGTGGTGAGAGGTAAGAGGTGGGTAGCGAGTGGTGAGAGGTGAGAAGTGAGGGGTGAGGAGGTAATGAGTGCGTGGTGAGCGACGAAACCGGAGGATTTGTTTTCACCCCTTATGCCCTTTCCCGACGAGCTTGTGTCTTCAGGGCAGGGCGGTCTCGCCGAGACCGCTGACGTTTGCCAAGGAATGCCGCAGCGGTGCGGTTGTCAGGCTTCTCACCTCGCTCGGAACAGCGAAACCACCCTGCCCGCTACAAGCTGGTTCTCATTGGGAAAGGGTATGACTCTTCGCTCTTCACTTTTCAGCCTCTCCCCCTCCCTCTCTCCCCCTCACCCCTCATCCTCTTTGCGCCTTCGCGCCTCCGCGTGAGTTCTTCATGATTCCGCGTCCTCCGTGCTTCCGAGCCTCCGTGTCTCCGTGATTAAAAACCGCGTAACCTCAGTTAAAAAGAGAAAGAGAAAGAAAAAAAGAAATGAGAAAGAGAAAGAGGAAAGAAGAAAGAAGAAAGAACCCGGCGGACGCTGCATTGGCGCCTCGCTTTGAAGCGCCCCCGCGCACGCGCGAACGGGCGCTTCGTTTATCCTAGCTAACTGCCCGCGGCTTCGTCACGCTTGGGGCACTTCGTCTGTTCATCATGTCGATTCTTGCCAAATTCCGCGGCGGCCTGTCCGCGCCGCGCAAACGAAAAACCGCGCGAAGCTCCGGTATCGCCGACTTCTTCCAGTCGAGCCGCATCGTCGCCGCGTTCATCTTCTTTGTCACCGTTGTCGCCATCGTCGGCATCAGTTTCGTCGGCATTCATACCGTCAACCTTCCCGTCCTGCCCAACCAGATCGCCTCCACCCGCATCGTCGCCTCGGAGTCGTTTTCCTACCAGAGCGCGGAAAAAACCCGCCTCGCCCGCGAGCAAATCCGCAACCGCGTGCCCCGCGTCTATCGCCTCGATTACGGCGAACTGCGCCGCTTCGAAAGCGCCATCCAGACGCTCCTCCGCGACCTTGAGCAGCTCGACATCGAGCATCCCCGCGACGCGCCCCAACAAGCGGCGCCGGCGCCGGACGACGAAGCCGGTGACGCCGGCGGCACGACCGCCCCGGACGCCCCGCCCGGAAAGCCCGCCGACGCGAAACCGCCCCCCGCTTCCGCCACGCCCCCCGCTTCCGCGACAGCTCCCACTTCCGCGACGCCTCCCGCTTCCCCCGCGCCCCGCGCTTCCGCCACGGCAGACACCGCCCCGACGCCGTCCGCCGCCCCCAGAAAATCCACCCGCCTCCGCCCGCCGCCCGAGTCGCCCGAACGCCGCGCCGCGCTGGCCGCCATCGTCGATGCCTTCAACGCCCGCGGCCCCTACCACGCCGGCATCAACGACATTCGCACCCTCCTGAACTACGGCGACGCGGCCACCCGCAGCCCCCTCGTCGAATCCGCGCTCGTCGTCCTCCGCGGCCTCTATCAAGAAGGCATCCACGACGAAAGCCCGCTCTTCGCCGCGCCCGGCGCGCCCGGCAAAGTGGCCGTTTTCCGCATCAGCCGGCCCGGCGGCGTCAGCGAACAACACCCCGTGCAGTCCATCGAAGCCGCCGAACGGTTTCTCCGCATCAACCTCGAAACCCCCGGCACGGACAGCCGCACCCTGCTCGCCCTCTTCCGCATCTTCCACAACGGCCTCAACCCCAACCTCGTCTTCGACTCCGACGCCTCCGAACGCCTCCAGGAAGAAACCCTCAAAAACCTCCAACCCGTCACCGTCCACGTCGAACGCGGCCAGACCATCGTCGAACCCGGCATCCGCGTCACCCCCGAGCACTACGAAATGCTGGAGGCGCACCGCCATTACCTTTACGAACACGGCGAGGCCGAAACCATCGCGGCGCTGGAGTTTTTCCGCCGCGTCCTCTTCGTCCTCGCCATGGTCATCGCCTGCGTCGTCTACATCCGCATCGAAGACCGCGAGACACTCCAGAACAACGGACGCCTCGCCCTCCTCGCCCTCGTCGTCATCGCCAACCTCGGCCTCATCCGCTTCACCTACTGGCTGAGCGAACTGCCCTATTTCATCCAAAACTCCTCCATCGCCTCGCTGCTCCCCTATGTCGCGCCCACCGCCATCGCCGCGCTCCTCGTCGCCATCCTGATCGACACCGGCTCGGCCATCTTCATGGCCCTGCTCGTGTCGATCTTCACCAGCGTCATCTTCGGCAACCGCCTCGACCTGCTCGTCGTCACGTTCCTCGCCTCGATGGTCGGCATCTTCTTCTGCCAGCAAGTCCGCCGCCGCGGCTCCGTCGTGCGCGCCGCCCTCCTCGGCGGACTTACGATCGCCGTCTTCGCGCTCCTCCTCGGCATCATTGACCAGCAACCCATCCTGCGCGTCCCCTTCACCGTCCCCGGACAAATGCTCGCCGGCCTCTGCAACGGCCTGCTCACCGGCATCATCGTCGCCGGCCTCCTCCCCGTGATCGAAGGCCTCTTCAAACGCACCACCGACATCACGCTGCTCGAACTCACCGACTTCAACCACCCCCTCCTCCGCTTCATGCAAATGGAGGCGCCCGGCACCTACCACCATTCCCTCGTCGTCGCGCAACTCTCCGAAAACGCCGCCGCCGCCATCGGCGCCAATCCCCTGCTCGCGCGCGTCTGCGCCCTGTTCCACGACATCGGCAAAACCGGCAAACCCGAATATTTCACCGAAAACCAACGCGACCGCGCCAACCCCCACGACGAAAGCAACCCCTCCCTCTCCGCCCTCATCATCAAGGCGCACGTGAAGGACGGCGTGGACCTCGCGCTCAAGCACAAACTCCCCCGCGCCGTCATCGACGTTATCCAGCAGCACCACGGCACCACCCTCATCCGCTTCTTCCTCCAGCGCGCGCTCCACCAGACCCGCCTGCAAAGCTCCACCAGCGCCCCCTTCTCCGCGTCCGGCACCACCCTCCCCCCCCTCGCGCCCCCCCCGCCCGCTGGCTCCAAGCCCCCGCTGCCAACGTCCGGCTCCAAATTCCCAATCTCAGCGCCCGGCTCCAAACCTCCGCTCCCCGCGTCCGGCTCCAAGCCTCCGATTCTCGCCACAGGTTCCAAACCTCCGTTGCCCTCATCCGGCTCCAAGCCCCCGCTGCCCGCCACGCCCACGCCCCTCCGCCCCGAGCACCTGAAAGTCATCGAGACCACCTACCGCTACGACGGCCCGCGCCCGCGCTTCAAGGAAAGCACCATCATCCACCTCGCCGACTCGGTCGAAGCCGCCTCGCGCTCCCTGCGCCGCGTGACCCCGCAACACCTCGGCGAACTCATCGACCACATCTTCGAGGAACGCCTGCAAGACGGCCAGCTCGACGAATGCCCGCTCACGCTCGCCGAACTGGCGAGAATCAAAGACAGTTTCGCCCGCACGCTCCTCAACATGCTCCACTCCCGCATCGCCTACCCGCCCGCCGACGCCAGCCCCAAACCCGCGCCCGACCCCCGCGAGGGCGGTGGTTAAGGCCTTGTCCCTGATTTAAAGCTTTTCTCTTTTTAATGCTCCTTTGTTAACCGAGGTTAACGCGAGACAGCGCA
>JAIRTK010000480.1 GCA_031254955.1 Opitutaceae bacterium | reverse complement strand
GCGCTTGGACGGCGTGGCGGGCGGGGTGTGGCGGCGCTGGCCGTCCAGCCAGACCTCGATCCGGTCATTGTCTATATTTTTAATAATCAGCCGGTGCCCGCCAAATTGATAGTGCAATTCGTCGGGCGGGCCAAGCAACGGCGCCAGCGCCGCCCGCACTTTCGCGCCCAGAAAATCCCGGCACACAATCCAGCGCCCGGCCCCGTCGGCGACCTCCAGCTCCTCCTGTCCCGCCGCCGCGAACCGCCTTTTCAGCTCATCAGGCGCCAGATGATGCAGGGTGGCCGCAACCGCGCCCTCGTTCACGCGGCGTTGCACGAGTTCGAGCGTCGCCTTGCTCAGGCCGATGCCGGTCAGGAAAATCATTTCGGCCCCCCTGAAATCAAAGTCGGGATGCTCGTCGCCGATGCGATGGTCAAACACGAGGGTGGGCGGCGCGGGGACAAAAAAACGCGGCGCCTCCTTGTATTTCACGGCTCTTATATGAAACGACAGGCCTTTTTTCGGAATCACGCCGTGGCTGAGGAGGTGCCAGATGCCGAACCACGCCTCGGTCTCCGGCGTGGATTTTTCGATTTCCGAACCGAGCAGCGTGTCGCCAAACGTGCTGTCGCGCTGGCCCCAGCACGAATCCTCGAAGCGCACGATGGCCACGCGGCAGCGGGCGTCGCGCCAGGTGTAGGGCACGGGGTTTGCCGGCCTGTAGTCGCGCGCGTAGTCGCGGAACGCGCGCCCGTAGGCCGTGAGCGAGAATTCGCGGTCGTTGGCGAACCGCACCAGCGAGGCCGGCGAGCCGGCGGCGTCGGGATGATGCCTGCCTTGGATGATTTTTGTATAATCAAAGTTTTTCGCCGCGTCCGGCTGGTGGGCGCCGCCGCGCGCGTTCACATAATCCATGTTTTCGAGATAGACGCGCGAGACTCCCAGCCAGTGCGAAAAAACGAGCGCGCTGCGCGTCTCGTCCACGCTGTGGCCGGGATAGTGACCGCAAAACCACAGGTCGGGGTTCATCCACACGTCGGCGCCGGCGTTTTCATATTCGATTCCCGCGCCGAGCGCCATCGCCACCGGCACCGGCGTCCAGCTTTCCTTCATGATTTTCGGCGAGACCGTCCAGCCCGCGCGCGCGAACAGGTGCTGCATCACCGGCCAGACGTTTTCCGCCACCGGCGCGACACCGTGTTTTTTATAGTATTCCCTGATTTGCATCAGGCGCGCCACCAGCGCGGCGTTGGCCTCCGGCAGCGTCATGCGCCGCGTGTCCGCCAGCGCCGGGTATTCGCTGGGCCGGCTCTTCAGGCCGGAACTGATTTGCACGTGCTCGATTTCGTCAAAACACACGGCCTTCATGCCGGGCATTTTTGCCAGTGCCTCCAGCACCGGCTCCGGCACCTGATAATAATGCGAGCCGGGATGCGGCTCGAACATGTTTTGGCCGGGAATATAGTCCTTGCGCGGCGTCCAGTTGGCGGTTTCGAGATTAAAAACATAGTCCAGCCCGCTTTGGCCCAGATAATCGCCGAGCGCCTTTATGCGGGCGCGCGTGGCGGCCTCGTTTTCGCGGAGCGTCCCGCCGGTCGCCACCTCGAAATAATGGTCCATCAAAAACTCCGCGCCGAGTTCGGCGATGGCGTCGCGCCACGCGGGGAAACGCCAGCCCTCCCCGGAGTAGGTTTTGTTGCGCAGGAAAAAAGTCCCCGCGGTGTCCACGCCCACGGCGGGCAGGTGCCCGTCCGTTTGGGGCGCGCCCGCAAGCGGACAGGCGATGAGCGCAAAAATGGCTGCAAATGGCGGGATGGGTTTCATGGTTTCAAGGGGTCGGGTCTTTCCGGTTTATATAAAAAACAATGCCTCCAATGACAAACAATACTCCGGAGACGAGCGCGGCCATGCCGCGGCCCGGCGAATCGGCGCCGGTCAGCATTTCGGCGATGGCCGCCAGCACGCCGCAGAGCATCAGCGTGAGCGCGGCCACGCGCGCCACCGCCCTGCCCTGCGCGTCGCCGCCGGCGGGGGCGTCCGCGCCGTCCGGTGGCGGGGGCTTGCGCATCCGCCGAAACAGCGCGGGGGCGGTTTCCTCCTCGGCATCGGAGCGGCGCAGCAGGAAGCCGGAGACAAAATACACGGCCGCCGTGGCCGCCCCGTTGTATAAAATCACCGAGGCGAGCGAGGCGCCCAGCCCGAATTTCAGAATCAGCGCGGTGAGAATCCCGGCGGCAAACGCCCAGACCGCCGACCGGCCCGTCCCATGCGGCCAGAGCAGCCCGAACAGCAGGGGCATGAAGGTCGGCAGCGTGGTCATGCCGAGCACCATGATGAGAAACTGGAACGCGCCGCCAA
Organism: Opitutaceae bacterium; assembly: GCA_031254955.1. Taxonomy (GTDB): domain Bacteria; phylum Verrucomicrobiota; class Verrucomicrobiia; order Opitutales; family Opitutaceae; genus Termitidicoccus. The sequence goes on along the minus strand of JAIRTK010000480.1, from coordinate 5,376 downwards.
AATCGCGGATGCGCATCGCCAGCGCGAGGCAGACCGCGCTCACCGCCACCATGATCGCCCGGCCAAGGAACAGACGTCGCCGCTCGCTTGCCGAGACGAGTTGCTTTTTCAGCATGTCGTTGACGACGACCTGCGCCATCACATTGAGGTCGGCGTTGACCGCCGTGATGGTCGCGCCGAGCAGCCCGAAGCACAGCATCGCCATCAGGCCCGTGGGCAATACTTTTTGCGCGACCAATATATAGGCATATTCCGCCTTCTGCGGGGTGTCCAGGCCGGGCATCAGGACGGCGGCCGCCATCGCGGGAACGGCGATCAGCGGAAACAATAAATAATAGGACACGCCGCTGATCACCGACACCCGGCGCGCGTCGCGCTCGCGCGGCACGGACACGAAACGCTGCACCAGCGACCAGTTGCCGTTCCACGCGAACAGGGCGACAATCGCCCACACCGTGATCAGCGGCACGCCGAAGCCGCCGGCGTCGGTGGCGAGCGACCAGTAATCGGAGGGCACGCTGGCCGAGAAATGCTCCCAGCCGCCCACCGCGTTCCATGAAAGCGCGGCCACGACCGCCACGATGAGCGTGAGCAAAACCGCCTGCACCGCGTCCGTGACGACCACGGCCAGAAACCCTCCGCCCACCGTGGAAAGCAGGGTGACGACCGCCGTGACGCTCGCCCCGGACAGCAGGCTGATGCCCAGCATCACCTCGAACAACACCGCCGTGACATACACCCGGTTGGCGCTTTCGAGCACGCGCACCGGCAGCCCCACCCACATGAAAAATCTCGCCGTTCCGGGGCCGAAACGTTTTTCGATAAACTCGACCACCGTGGCGCAGCCGGTGCGCCGCCACCGCGCGCTGAATATATAATACCCGGCGAAAAACACGGGCAACTGCGCCACGATCAGCAGCGCGTTCAGCGCGCCGTGACGGTAGGCGATGGACGCGTTGGCGACAAACACCGACGCCGAAAACGCCGTCATGAAAAAGGAAAGCCCGCTGAACCAGAATGACGTTTTTCCGCTGGAGCCGTAGAAATCGCCGGAGTTTTTTATCATTCGCGTGAACCACAGGCTCACGCCGACCAGCAGCGCGCCGTATCCGGCCATCAGCCACCAGAAGCTTGGGTCAAGTCTTAATACAGTCATTTTATTTATCCCCGTTCAGAGGTTGGGCCGGCGGCACAATGCCATTGTCTTCAAGAAATTTCAGGGCAAGCCCGGTGCATTCCCGCTCCTGACTCGCCCCCAGGGCAAACCCGTGTTTGCGTCCGGGCGCCATGACCAGCTCGTGGCGGACGCCCACCTCGCCGAGCCTGGATGCAAAAGCCCGGGCGATTTCCGGCGCGATGGTGACATCCTTGTCGCCATGCACGACGAGCGTGGGCGGCAATCCCTTTCTCAGATACGTGACGGGCGAGGCACGGGCAAGCAGCTCCTCATCGCCGGCGTCTCCGCGCTTGAATATATTCGCGCCGAAAAGCCGGAGATCGTGCGTGCCGTAAACCGAGATCACCGCGCGCACCGCCGCCAGATCGTCAGCCGGGCGATGGCCGCGCAATTCCGCGTCGTCGCCATGCAGGGCATACGCGCCCATCAAGGCAAGATGCGCCCCGGCGGAATAACCCAGCAGCGCCACCCGCCCGGAATCAATTTTATAAGCCCTTGCCCCGGCTGATTTGAGCCAGCACAGCGCAGCCGCCACGTCCTGAAGATTCCGGGGCCAGGCTTCATGTGTTTTCCCGCCCTTCCACGGACCGTCCTTGTAACGAAACAAATCATAATTCAGGGAAACCACGACCAGGCCTTTTTCGGCGAAGGCGTGGCCTGTGATTTGCTCACGCCTGTCCGCCTTGTCCCCGATTGCCCACCCGCCGCCGTGAATCATCAGCACCGTCGGACGAAGCCCCGGCCAGCGCTCCGGCTCGGGTTGGTAAACATCCATGCGCGCCGCCGGGCTTCCTCCGGGAATCGCTATATCATGGATGACGGACGCCGCGCCCAAGGACGGGGCAAGGCATGAAAACAGGACGAATACTAAAATAAAGCCGGTCGCGTTCATGACTGTTGTATTATTATTGAAGGTGTCCGCCTGCCCTGTTTTCGCGGCCACTGGGGTTGCGCGGGGCAGGCGGCGGGGCAGGCGGGGAGGCCTCCCCGCCGCCTTCCGCCGGTCGTTCTTGGACTTTGTATAGTGCATCACGGTGAACACAAGGTTGGCGAACCAGTCCAGGGGATGATATTCAAGCCCGGATGGAGGGGCCGGGACATTCCGGCCCATCTGAATTCGCCGGACAACTCGCCGGGCAGGGAAACCTCGCCCCGCGCGCTTCCCCCGGCGAAACTCAACCTCAATGAAATCGAGGCGGCCCGCCAGGGGAACTCCGCCTCGATGGCCGTCAACGGCCCGGGCAGCGGCTCGACCAGCACACTGGAAAACCCGGTCGAGCCGGGACGGATTCCCGCAATCGTCGCGTAGGCATGAAACAAGGGGTGCGACGCCCAGCCGTGGCAGTCGGACCGGCACGGCTCCGCCGCCTCGATCGGCGTGCGCAATCCCCGCGCCAGCAAATCGCGCCAAGGGGAAAACCGGTCATGCAGCCAGTCCGAGGCCGCCTCGTGGCAGGCCTCGAATAGATAATGCATAAAATAATAAGAAGCCGGCGCGATGGCGCGGGCCGCCGACCGGGCGCGCGTGGCTTCCAATAACTCATGTTTTTCCCGCCGGTCCCCCGCCAATGCCAGCGCCGCCAGCGCCTGCGTGTGCTCGCTGAACGCGTCCAGCCCCGGTGCGTCGCGAAACAAGCCGCCGGCGCTGGCGCAATCCCCGCGCACGGCGGCGCCGGCCCGCTCCGCCAGCGCTTTCAGGCACGCGGCGCGCGCCGGCGCGCCCACCGCGTTTTCAATGCGCGCACCGGCCCGCAGGGCCAGTATATAAAACAAATTCACCACGGCCCGGCGCCCGGCGGCGTCGGCGGGCGGGACACCGTTTTGCCACCACGGGCACCAATCCACGAACATCCAGCCCGGCAACCCGCGCAGCCAGCCGTCGCCATCCAGAAACTCCTCGAAAACATCCAGCGTGGCGCGCACGCCCGTGAGCTGGCTTTTTATAAACGCGGCGTCCCCGCGCCAGTGGAGAAAATCATCCACCATCAGCACCCAGATCAACGAAAACACCGGCAGCACCTGCCCGACGCGCGCCGGATAGCGCGACCACGTCCAGCCCCCGCCCTTGTGGCGCGAATCATTAAACACCTGGACGGCCTTCCGCGCCAGCCGGTCATCCGTCTCCAGGCACCGATGCACCAGCGCCTCCACCCGGGCGTCCCCGGCATACATCAATTGCTCAAACGCGGGGCAGTCCGAATACATTTCATGGCAGCTTGCCCGGATGCCCCGCTCGCAAAGCTCCAACACCCTGCCAAGCGAGGCATCCGGGCAATTGAAACGAGAGCGCGTCCGCACCGGATAGCCGGTCTGCTCGCAGGCCAGTCGGCGGATGACCAGAGGCTGCCCCGCCGTGCGCACGCGGACCAGCAAATACCGGCCGGCGCGCCACCAAGGCGCTTGCAGAAATTCGACGCCCCCGCGCCCCGCCGGGGCAAACACATCGCCGAAGCCATAAAAAAACTTGTCCGCGATTTCGTCCCGATGCCCCTTTTCGACCAGAAAATTGTTTTCCCTGAGTTCGGCGCCCGCGCCCAGCGATTCCGCCCACGACAAATCAATGCGCGCCCCCCGCCCCCCGCTGGTCTCGACGCCGGGATAGGCGGTGATGATCGTTTCCGCATCCAGCAACGCGGTCCATTCGCGATGCGCCTCGATCACCACCGCGTTGCCCTCCGCCAGTTCCCCGGCCCGGCTGCTCTCCCCGCCGAGGACCCACTCTTTCCGCATCTTCCCCTGCTCCGCCAGCCACTCGCCGGCCTCGGCGCGCGCCCGCCAATGGCTCCACCCCGTGTGAAGCTGCTCGGGCAGCTCGCTCTGCCGCAACACCCACTGCGCCGGCAGACGCCCGTTCACACCCTCGGGCCGGGCATCCGCAACCGGGACCGCGGGGCCGGCCTCCCCCTGTCCCGCCAGCGCCCCGTCGATCAAATAACTGGGACCGATAAAATGAGCGCCCGGCAGCTTGCGCCCGATGACCGGAATGAACTCCGCGCAAGGCCTCGCCGTCCAGCCCGCGACCCCGGTCGTCAACAACGGATGCGCGGCCCCTTCCGCCGCCAGCAAAAACGCCGGGCGCCGCGACACATGGGCATACGGGGCGAGATCGCCAAGCCACCAGACCAAGGCGCTCCACTCATGCCGTCCGGGCGGCAACTCGACGCGGTAGCCCGCATAGTAGTAACGCTCCGGCGCGCCGGCGTCCGGCCCCCGGGCCACGACCCTGCCGTCAAGGGACAAGACAAAACGCTGGTCGGCGGTGATGTAAAACTCAACCTCCCCCCCCTCCCATTCAAAAGCAGTGGTGAACCGGCAAAACCGGGGCTGTCCGTCCGGCGCGCCCCCCTGGCTCCAAACCCATTTGGCCGACGCCAGCGCGCCCGCCCCCCCCGCGGGCGGCAGGCGAAAGCACAAAGGTGACGCGGGGACGGCTTGAAGAATGGGCATGAGGCAAGGGTTGATGCGCACGAGTTACACGAGTAACCATCTTGAAAGTCAAGCCCCTGTTTTTCAGAAAACCGCACTGCTCACCCAAGACCCCGCCCCGCTTCCTCGTTCTCGTTCTCGTTCTCTTTCCTCGTTCTCGTTTTTCTTTCTCTTTCTTCTTTCCTCTTTCCTCTTTCTCCCTCTCCACCTCCTTTCTCCTCCGGGTCGTGCCGCCGGGAGATGAAGAGAACGAGAACGAGGAAAGAAGAAAGAGAAAGAAAAACGAGAACGAGGAAAAAGAACGAGAACGAGGAAGAAGGAAGCGACACCGGACGCCCGGCCTAGCTTTGAATCGAGACGCCTGAAAGAAGCGTCAAAAAGACGACATGAGATGGTCAGGCCGCGCAGAAACCACCGACCTGACCACCGCATGTCATCTCAAAAAAGGCTCTCGAACAGGGCAGCATCAATAGAAAAAACCACGGATGTCCGGTTAACTGACGAATGGAAATGCAGAAGGTTCATAAGACGATGGGGTTACGAAGAAAAAAGCATGTGACGCATTTGAAGTTGGTGTTTTTTGGCCGGCATGAACGCCGGGCGTTACGTAATTTCGCAACTTTTGGATTTGGTGCATCGAGAAACGCTGTCCCACTTTGCGGAGCGTTATCATGCGGAAGAAAGAGTGAGGCCTTTTGGATGCCGCCAACAGCTTGCCTGCATGGTGTTGGCGCAACTGACAGGGAGGGAGGGGCTGCGAGACAGAGTCGATT
>JAIRTK010000437.1 GCA_031254955.1 Opitutaceae bacterium | reverse complement strand
ACGGATTTGCTTCCGCCAGTGCGCCGGCGCAGTCGCATGAAACACAAACGCGCGCGGCTGCTGTCCGGCAACGGGCTTCGCAAGCGAAGCCCCTACATCCGCCGCCGCGCCCCTCCGTGTCCGCTGTGTCTCTTCGCTCAAGCATTCTTTTGGTTAGACGCTCTTAGAAGAAGACTCCCCGCTTCGCTCGGAACGGTGAAACCGCCCTGCCCGCTACAAGCTATTTCTCGTCGGGAAAGGGTATCAGCTTTTATGGGGGAGGCGCGGCTGGCAGCGTGAGTTCGTGGGTGATGGCGAGCGCGTCGGCGAAGGCGGTGTCGTGCGTGGCGAGGACGAGGAGGCCGCGGTAGTTTTTCAGGGCGTGTTCGAGCAGTTCCTGGCTTTGGAAGTCGAGGTGGTTCGTGGGTTCGTCGAGCAGGATGGCTTGGGGGATCGACTCGGCGAGGAAGAGCCGGGCGAGGGCGGCGCGCATGCGTTCGCCGCCGCTGAGCGTGCCGACGGGTTGCGCGACACGCGCGCCGGTGAAGCCGTAGAAGGCGAGTTCGTTGCGGAGTTGCCCGGGCGTGAAGCGGGTGCATGGCGCGAGTTGGTCGAGCAGGGATTGGTCGGCGCGCAGGAGTGTCTGGTGCTGGTCGAGGTGGTGCAGCGGGCGTTCGGTGCGGCGGAGGTGGCCGAGCAGGGTGAAGGCGGTGCCGGAGGCGGCGGGGAAAGGGGGGCGGACATGGCAGACGCTTGTTGGTGCTCGAAACTTGTCCGCGTGGACCTCGGAGGGGGAGTCGGGGTGGGGCGCGGGGAGGAATGGCCGCGTTTCTTGGTTGTTGTCGTCGCGCGCGGTGTGGCCGAGCAGGGCGGCGAGCAGGGTGCTTTTGCCGGAACCGTTGGGGCCGTGGATGCGCCAGCGTTCGGGGCCGGCCATGGTGAAGTTGAGCGGCGCGGTCCAGAGGGGGGCGGGGGCGGTGGTGAAGCGGAGGTTGAGATCGCGGGCGGCGAAGAAGATTTGCCCGGCGGCGGGGGCGGCGGAGGCGAAATCGAGGCGGAGAAACGGGTCGCGGTCGAGGGCGTCGAGGGCGTCGCGGAGGTGCGCGGTGGCGGCGGCCACGGTGTCGGTCGCGCGGGTTTGCAGGCGGGCGAGGGTGGTTTGCGCTTGGCGTTTGCGGGCGCCGGCGATGATGTGGGGGAGGCCGGTGGAGGGGGCGTTGCGCACCGCCTGCCGCATGCGGGTTTCTTGCGCGGCGTGTTGTTCGCGGCGGTGTTGTTCGGCGTGTTTTTTTTCGCGGCGGGCTTGGCGGAGTTGTTCGGACTGGAGGGCGCGGGCGTGCCGGCGTTGTTCCTGGTATTCGGGAAACGCGCCGGGGAAACCGCGAAGGCCGCGCGGGGAGAGTTCCACGATTTCGTCAACGTGATGCAGGAGCTGGCGGTCGTGGGTGATGAGGAGGAGGGAGCGTCCGGCCCAGGCGTGGAGGAGGGTGAGGAGGGTGGCGCGGCCTTCGGCGTCGAGGTGGTTGGAGGGTTCGTCGAGGATGAGGAAATCGGCGTCGTGCGCGCCGGGGTTGGCGAGGAGGAGCAGGAGGCGGAGTTTCAGCCATTCGCCTCCGCTGAGGGAGCGGAGGGCGCGGGGGTCGGGGAGGGCGTCGAGCCATGTCCGGGCGCAATCGGGGAGGGGTGCGTCGAGGGTGGTCCAAAAGGCTTCGAGTGCGTCGGCGACGGTGGCGTCGGCGTTGCCGGTGATGGCGTCGCGCGGTTCGTCCTGCGGGAGGTAACGCACCGTGAGGCGGGGCGGTTTCGCGATCGTGCCGCGGGTGGGGGCGAGTTGTCCGGCGAGGAGGCGCGCGAGCGTGGTTTTGCCAACGCCGTTGGCGCCGACCAGGCCGTGGCGGCGCGGGCGGAAGGTGAAGTTGAGGCGGTCGAGGAGCGGCGCGCCGTCTTCGTGGTCGTAGGAGAGATCGTGGAGGGTTAGCATGAATGTGGAATGCGGAATGCGGATTGCGGAATGAAGAGGAGGGGCGGATTGCGGAATGGAGGAGACGGAATGAGGAGAGGGGCGGAATAAGGGGGGGGGCGGAATGCGGAAATGGATGGTGGAATGCGGGAGAGCGGTGGCGTGTAGTTGGGAAATGGATACGAGGCGGGCGGGAACACGGGGCGCGCGGCGTGGCGCGGATCGGGTGTTGGTGGCCGCCCCGGCTGGTGTGTGTCGCGCGATGGGGATGGGGGCGCGCGGCAGGCCGTTGCGGTTTTGGTCACGGAGAATCGCTCCCGATCGGGGAGCCGGTTCGCTCGTCAACGGCGCGGAGGGCGGCGGGCAATTAGTCGTTCATTTCGCCAGCGACTGAAATGCGCGGCCCGCGAAGGGGCAAGCACGGAATCCGCCCCGCCATGCTTGAGGGGCGCGACAGGAAGTGATGCCACTCCCTCTTTCCGCCTTTCTCTTTCCGCCTCCCTCTTTCCTCTTTATCTCTGAACGCTGCCTCAGTCGTAGCGCAGACTTCCAAGTCTGCCGCATGTTACGCAAGCGTTATGTGCTCAGCAATCGTTGCGTGCTCGGCAGGTTGATTTCCGAGCGAAACAAGAAGTCTGACAACCTGCGCTACGATGGCAGCGCGTAACCTCAGTTTGTCTTTATCTTTATCTCCCTCTTTCGTCAGGAACGGGCAGGAAATCCCGAACGAGGCGAGATGGTTGACAAGAGGAAAGAGGAAAAAGGAAAGAAGAAAGAGGAAAAAGGAAAGATGCCGGCGAGGGCGCCGTTTTGAATCACTCCCCGTGCTTGACGCCTCTGCTATCATGCCCGACGCAACTTATGCAACGCCGTGCCGCACCAGCCACCCCAGAGCGACGCCCCGGCCTTCTCCCGGCCTCGGGCGCGGCGCTGCTTGCCGCGCTGGTGCTGCTGCTGTCACTCGCGGGCGGTTCGCCGCTCTTCCACGCCTGGCTGCACTCGCCGATGGCGGAATGCCCCGCCCATGCGCCCGGCGCACCCGGTCACGCGCATGACGCGCCCGCGCCCGGCGCGCCGGACGGCGATCATGCGTGCGCCGTCACCCTTTTTGCCCAAGGCGTCCAACTGACGGCCCCGCTTGCCGCCCCGGCGCCCGACGCGGCCATCTTTCGGGAAACGCCGCCCATCGCTCCTCGCGAAACCCGTCTGGCCACCCCGCCCCATCTGCGCCCGCACACGCACGCGCCGCCGGTTTAAGTTGAGAGCTTGGGGAACCCCTGAAAAAACGCGCCCGCCCCGCCATGAGGCGCCGCGTTTTTTGGAGTGCGGTGGCAGAGGCCCGAAGAGCCGGCGACACCGTTTCTTGCGGACGCAACCACCGCCACCGCCAACCAAAACGGCGGCGCCGCGCTTCGCCCTCCGCCGCCACACTCCAAACAAAACCGCTTTTTTCAGAGGCTCCCCAAAAACGCCCGTCGCGTCCGCGCGCCGTCATGCCCGCACGTCGTCATGCCCGCGCGCCGCCGCGTATCCATTATCCAATTACACTTGCGCGCGCCCCGTCATCGCGCGCGCCTATAATACAAACCGCAAACCATCATGTCCTCGTTCATTTTTCGCATTCCATTCCCGTTCCGCCGCCGTGCCTTTCTGGCCGCGGCCCTTGCCTGGGGGCTTCACGCGCCCCCCGCCCTCCATGCCGGCCCCGCGTCCTCCGCGCCGCCGTCCTCCTCCGCCGCCGGCGACCACGACCAGCCCGTGCTGCTTGAAAACTTCGTCGTCACGGCCACGCCCTACACGCGCGGCCAGGCCGACCTTGCGCAACCCACCGGCGTCATCGCCGGGCGCCGGCTTCTGCTCGGCCAAAACACCTCGCTCGGCGAGTTGCTCGCGGGCGAGACCGGCGTGGCCTCCACGTATTTCGGCCCCGGCGCGAGCCGCCCGGTCATTCGCGGCCTCGGCGGCGACCGCGTGCGCGTGCTCGCCAACGGCGTCGGCACCATCGACGCGTCCGTGACGAGTCCCGACCACGCCGTGTCGCTCGACCCGCTGCTGGTCGAGCGCGTCGAAATCGTGCGCGGCCCCGCCTCGCTGCTCTACGGCGGCAACGCCGTCGGCGGCGTGGTCAACGTCATCGACCACCGCATCCACACCACGCTGCCCGACGAACCGCTCAACGGCCGCGTCGAAGGGCGCGTGAATTCCGTCAACGACGAAAAAAGCATCGGCGCCGTCCTCGAAGGCCGGGCCGGGCGCTTCGCGTGGCACCTCGACGGCTACCGCCGCGCCACCGGCGACGTGCGCATCCCCGGTCACGCCCCAAGCGGACGCATCCGCGCGGAGGAGGCGCACGCGCACGGGGAGGAAGACGACCACGACCATGATCACGACCACGACCATGATCACGACCATGACCATGACCACGACCACGGACATGGCCACGCGCACGGCGACGAACATGACGCCGGCGGCATCGCCGGACGCATCGCCAACACCGCGCTCAAGACCGACGGCGGCGCGGTCGGATTTTCCTACATCGGCCCGCGCGGCTACGTGGGCGTTTCCTACAGCGGCCACAACGCGCTCTACGGCGTCCCGCCCGGCGCGCACGTCCACGCGCACGCGGACGACGACGACGGCGATGAGGACGACCACGAGGCCGAAGCGCATGAGGAAGGCGACGTGCGCATCGACCTGCGCCAGCGGCGGCTGGACTTGCAGGCCGCCTACACCGCGCCGTTCGGCATTTTCCGCGAAGCCCGGATGAAACTCGGCTTCGCCAAATACCGCCACCGGGAACTCGAAGGCGACGAAGTCGGCACCATTTTCAAAAACAAAGGCTGCGACGGACGCTTCGAACTGCTGCACAACGCGCTCGGCCCCGTCACCGGCGCGCTCGGACTGCAAACCTCGCGCAGCGATTTCGAGGCGCGCGGCGAGGAGGCGTTTGTCCCGTCCTCGCGCACGGACGGCGGCGCGCTCTTCCTCTTCGAGGAGGCGGCATTCCCGTCGGTCACGCTCCAACTCGGCGCGCGCGCGGATTACCAAAAAATAAAACTCCGCGACGGCTCCGGCGTCTCGCGCGACGACACCACGGCGAGCGCCTCCGCCGGGCTGGTCTGGAACCTCGTCCCCGACTGGACGCTCGGCGCGTCATTCGCCGCCACCACGCGCCAGCCCAACGCGCAGGAACTCTACGCGGACGGGCCGCACATCGGCACGCAAGCCTACGAAATCGGCGACCCGCGCCTCTCCAACGAGCACGCCCTCAGCCTCGACCTCACGCTGCGCAAACGCGCCGGCTTCGTGACCGGCGCGCTCACGGTTTTCGCCAGCCGGTTCGACGGCTACATCTACGAAAACCCGACCGGCGAGGAGCACGACGGGCTGGACGTTTATCGCTACGTGCAGCACGACGCGCGCTTTTACGGCATCGAGCTGGAAACGATTTTCCACCTGCTTCATTCCGAGGCGCAACAGCTCGACTTCACGCTCGGCGGCGATCTCACGCGCGCGGAAAACGCCGATGCCGACACCGACCTGCCGCGCATCACGCCCGCCCGCCTGCGCACCGCGCTCGACTGGGTGCGCGGCCCGATCAGCCTCGGCGCGGAAGCGCAATTCGTCGGACGCCAGACCCGCACCGCGCCGAACGAAACCGTGACGCCCGGCTACGCGCTCCTCAACGCCAGCGCCGCCTACCGGTTCGCGTTTGCCCGCGCGCAATGCGAGGTTTTCCTGCGCGGCACGAATCTCGCCAACAAGGAGGCGCGCCCGCACACGTCTTTCCTCAAGGATTACGCACCGCTTCCCGGCCGAGGCCTGACGGCGGGCCTGCGCGTGAGTTTCTGAACGCGACACGGACAGGCCAGCCGGCGCCACTGGAAAACCCCGCGAACGCGGCAGCGACCAGAAGCGCCGGCATCCTGCCGGCCTTGGCGGCGCTGCGCGCCGCCGGATCGCGCAATACCAGCGCAATACCATTTCCTAATGAAAATCACACTAAGGACGCCTCGCCCTACCTGAAGAGTGATTTTCATTCGCAAAGGGTATAACGCCGCCGAATCGCGCAGCGCCACCGAATCGCGTAGCGTCGCCGAATCGCGCAGCACGGGCGACTCGCCCGTGGCCAGCCCCTCCCAAGTCGCAGCCATGCCCACGCCGCGCCAGCGACTGGGAGCGCCGGCATCCTGCCGGCTCTGGCGGCACGAAGCCCCGCCCCACGGGCGGGACACCCGCGCCGCGCTCAAACAACTGATTTTCATACCACTCCCGAATGAGATTCCAACTTTAGGGCAGGGCTTTAATACCCTTTCCCAATGAGAAATAGCTTGTAGCGGAAAAGGCGGCTTCGTCGAGGTCGTCGAAATCACGTTTTGATTTTCTCGTGAAAGTCCACGCTTTCTGGCTCGCCCGGCGGAGGCCTCGGAGAGGCCTCCCTACCGGTGCTGTGTAACCTCAGTGAGCTTCGTCACGATAAAAACAGGATTGGCGAGCAGGTCTGATCGTTTCGGATATATTATACCCTTTCCCAGTGAACAGGACACTATAGAAGCAGAGCCATGTAGGGGCTTCGCTTGCGAAGCCCGTTGCTGGTGCGCGGCCTTTGTTGGTGCACGGTTATCAAGCCGGGCGTCGCAAGCGACGCCCCTACAAAAGAGTGATTTTCATGGGGAATGGGTATTATATACTGAGATTACGCGGGTCGGCGTAGTGCGGGCGCGGGAGCGCCGGTGGGGCGGCCTCTCCAAGGCCTCCGAAAAGCGATTCGCAAGCAGTGCGAAGTTCCGTCGGGATAGGGAGGCCTCGGCGAGGCAGTCCTGCCGGGGGTGGATTGCGTTGGGTGGGGCAAAAGACCTTTGTCCGCGTAATACCCTTTGCGAATGAAAATCATACAATTTACCAATGAGATTTATCCTTTTGTAGTCCGATTTTGCTCTTTCTCTTTATTCTTTATCTTTCCTCTTTCTCTACCTTCCTCCCATTACTGGTTGGAAACGAGGAGAAAGAGAAAGGTAAAGAGGAAAGAGAAAGAAATGGGCAGCACGGCGGCTATCCATCCAAAAGAATAAATTTTGTTCGGAATTGGTATGAGGTTTAAGGTGCGAATGGTGGGTGGTGAATGGCGAATTACGGATCCGGAGGGTTTGTTTTTCAGGGATTGCTGAATAGGCATTGATAATGATAAGAATTTGCCAAAAGAAGAGGGGTGAAAAGCAAGCACTGTGGTAGCAAAAAGATAGTGAAGAACGGGTTGAGCCGACATGGGCATCAAAGGTGGCTGTGTCGAGAATATCAGAAGAAGCAGGGGGAGAAGGATCATCGCAGAGTGGACGAAAATCGCAGGCAGTCCGCCCTGAACCCTTAACCTTGAAGGAGTTGGTTTGCGAGCGACGGAGTGCTTGGTGAGAGGCAGCCATAATTCAGTGATAAATTAGGTGCTTGAGGAGGTGGAAGGGAAGATGCTGGCACCAGTCGCGCCAGAGGAGGTGGAGTGGGTGGAGGTTGATGAATCATGGAGTTATGTGGGTAAAAAACCGGCCTGCTGGCTGTGGTGGGCTATTGATCGTGCTACCAAGAAAGTCTGCGGAGGGGTGCTGGGCGATCGTGGAACCGAAACGGCCAAGTGTCTGGATGCGCAACTTCCTCATGCCGATCCTATCCCCTTCTACACCGATTGCTGGCATCCCTACGGCATCATCTTCGAGAAACACCGCCATCTCCAAGACAAGGCCACACCTTCATCTTAGAAAGTCACAATAACCGCCTGCGTTGCCTCCTAGAGCATGTCGTCACAAGATTAGCTTGACTTCGCAGAAAAACCCACTGCTACACCAAAAAACTGGCAAACCTTGCCGCCAGTACCCTCCTCTACTTGCTCAAAAAATAATATATCTGTTGTGGACTAATGAAGAGAGGAAGCG